>CAYQZN010000004.1:0-31869 GCA_964421805.1 uncultured Woeseiaceae bacterium | reverse complement strand
GCTTCCTGAACATCTCCGAGTACGTGACGCTGGGGTATTCCGTGTTCGTGCCGGCGACACCGGAGCTCGAGAGCTGGCGCGCCGCAATCACCGAGCAGATCGAGAAGCTGATCAAGACCTTCGATATCAAGTTCGGCCAGATTCATCCGGAGTACTTCGTGACCAGCGACGGCACCATGTACTTTGGCGAGGTCGCCTATCGGCCGCCGGGGTTCAAGGCGTTCGAGCTGATCGAGCGTGCCTACGGCTTCAACGCCTACCAGGCCTCCATCCTGGTCTTCGACCCGAAGACCAGCGAAGAGGAGATCCAGGCATTCTTCCCGAAACCGGTCGAGGACGCGAAAGGCTATGCCGGCTGCTTCGGTGTCTACCCGCGCCGCCGCGTGGTGAGCACGCTCGAGATCCCGCGGGAGACCGAAGAGCATCCCTACTTCGACTATCACGAGCTGACGGCACCGATGGAGGAGACGGTCACGAAGCGGAGCGCCTTCGGCACCCACTGGGGACTGGTGTTCTTCTTCGGCGACGATCCGCACAAGCTGCGGGATCTGCTGAAACACCAGGAGGAGCTGGACTTCTACGTCTGAGCCGCCTCGTCAGCGTCCGGCCGCCTGCCGGTGGAAGGCCGCGGCGGCGTCGACGGCGGCGATGCCGGGGTCCTCTTCCAGCGTGTTCAGCGTGTCGGGCAGCGACCCGGCCAGGGCCGCGACGGTGGCGTGAGCGCTAACGGCCAGCGCGTCGGCGTTGTAGCCCCCTTCCAGGCACAGGATCAGGCGCCCGCCCGCGTGTCGGTCGGCGATGCCGCAGAGGCCGGCCGTGATCGCGGCGAAACCGCCTTCGTCCATCGCGAAAGTCTGATCGTGCCAGTGCGCGTCGAAGCCGGCCGAGACCAGCACCAGGTCGGGGCGGAAGGCCTCCGCCGCCGGCACGATGATCGTCTCCATCGCCCGCAGCATCGCGGCGTTGCCGCTGCCGGGGGGCAGCGGCACATTGAGGGTGGCGGCCCGGCCGGCGCCTTCTCCGGTCTCCTCCAGGGCGCCGGTGCCGGGGTAGAAGGGCGCCGCGCAGTGGGTATCGACGAACAGGACGTCGCCGTCCGCATAGAAGATGTCCTGGGTGCCGTTGCCGTGGTGCAGGTCCCAGTCGAATATCAGGACGCGCCGCATCCCGAGCGTGCGGGCGTGGGCGGCGGCGACGGCCACGTTGTTGTAGAGACAGAACCCCATGGCGCGGGCCGCGCTGGCGTGATGGCCCGGCGGCCGCGTGATGCAGAAGGCGCGCCTCGCCTCGCCGCGGGCCACACATTCGACGGCCGTGATGCCCGCGCCGGCGGCCAGCTTGGCCGCCATGACGCTGCCCGGCGAGACGGCGGTGGTGTCCCGGTCCAGCCAGCAGGCGCGGCCGATCAGGCCCTCGATGAATGCCACGTGCTCGGGGGTGTGCACGCGTTCGAGTTCCGGCGGCTCCGCGGGTTCGGTGGCCAGCCAGCGGGTACCGGGGACGGGCTGCTCACCGAGCCGACCGGCGATGGCGGTGATCCGTTGCGGGCGCTCCGGATGCACGTAGCCCTCGTCGAATTCCTTGTCCGGATACTGCGCGGCGAGCAGCGCTTTGACGGAGCTCGTCCAGTCCGGGCGCTCCGGGTCCCAGCCGGTAGGGTCGTGCGCGAGCATACGCTCGTCGTGGACGAGCAGCACGTCCGCAGCCTCAGCCGCGGCCACGGCTGATCCAGTCCCGCTCCCCGGCCCAGCTGTCGGCGATGCCGTCCAGTATCGCGGCCACCATCTGCGCCGGCACGCTCTCTTCGTCGCCGAGCTCGCTGCGCTTGTAGTGAAAGACGTAGAGGCGCATCAGGAACTGCTCGAAGGGCAGTGACGACTCGCCCTCCGATTCGCCGTTGTTGGACGTGGACGTCACGATGCCGTGGCCCCAGTTCTGGCCCTTGTCCCGGTTCGGGTTGAAGAAGTAGACGCGCCAGGCGCCGGCCGGATCCCTCGCCACCCGCTGGATGGACACGGCGTGCCAGCCGACGAAGTCGCCGCTGGCGCTCACCGAGACCACGCCGCAGGGCTGCGCATAGACCAGGTCCCTGCCGCCGTTGTATTCGGGGTGGTAGGCGGCGTGGAAACGGCGGACGAAGCCCTCGGCGTCCTGGAGGGCCTCGGTCGCCGGGTCCACCAGCGAGGCGAAGCCGCGGTACACCCACCAGCCGTGGAACTCCGGGTTGACCCACTTGTGTCCGTCGCCCTGCCGGCCGATCGTGCGCCGGCTCATCTCCATGTAGATGCGGTCGAGATGCGGCGTCAGCACCAGCGAGACGGCGTCGAGCTCCGTGTGCAGCTCGCCGGCCAGGCCGGCGGGCAGGTCGGCGGAGCGGATGGTGTCGCCCTCGAAGTGCATGACCACCTCGTTCTCGCCGGCGGCGCGGGCGATGAGCTCCAGCAGGTAGCCGACGTCGTTCAGCGACCACAGGCTGATCGCCCGGGCGGCCTGGCAGGTGGGGTTGTGGCCCTGGTCGACGCCCCGGGGCTGGCCGATGACGCTCAGCGTCGCGGCCAGCAGCAGCGCGTTTGCGGGAGGGGGCTCCGCCAGCTGGCTCGCAGAGCGCAGCAGCTCCGCCACTTCCGGGTCGATCGTGAGGACGGTCAGGTGCTGCAGCCCCGGCGCCACGGGCTGGAAGAACAGGATGCCCCTGTTCAGCAGCCGCGACAGCCCGTAGATGCACTGCGCCGTGTCCGGCAACACCGCGTGCTCGATGACGAGGCCGATCAGCTGCCGGTACTCGGTGAGGCTGGTGCGGCCGATGCGGTTCAGCGCCAGGGCGTCCGCGAAGAGGTCGTCGCTGCTGCCCGCCAGGTGGCGCAGCAGCACCGCATGATGCCGGCTCACGAGGCCGGTGCGGTCCATGCGCTCGCCGAAGACGCCGGCCTCGGCCGCGAGCGAGCCCTCGTCCAGGCCGGCGATGGCGACGGCATAGTCATCCGGGTCCGGATGCCGGCGGGCGAGTTCCGAGGGGCCCCGCAGCGCCCCGATCAGCCAACGGGTGAACCGGATCGACGCAGACTCCTCTGCTGCCGCCGGCTCCGGCAGCACGTGCTCCGCGGTATGCAGCATTTCCTCGGCGCGCTGCACCATGATCGGGCGCTGCAGGAGTATGCGTTCGCACTCGGCCACCAGTGCATCCAGGATGCCGTCCATGCCGAGGTGCTCCAGCAGGAATCCGTAGAAGCGCTGCAGGCGCTCCGTCATCAGGCTGTCCTGGCGGGTGACCTCCGTCGCCTCCGGGAACGGGAAATCCAGGTTGCGGGCCAGCACGTCCTCCAGGAAGGCACGCGCGTCCGCCGGGCCGAGCGCGGGGTGCGCCACGCGGCCGGAGGCGATGGCGAGAAAGCGCAGCTCGCTGAGGCACTCCAGCGCCGGGAAATCGCCGCCGGCCATCAGCGTGTCGCGGACGAGGGACGGCTCGAGCTTGTCCGGTGCGTCCCAGTCGCCGCCCATGAACAACCCGGCGCTGTCGAAGCGCGGCGCGTAGCCATACAGCGCCTCGATGCCCTCGGTGGTGTTCAGTAGCTTGCGCGCGATGGACAGCAGACGCTGCTGGTGCAGTGCCTTGCCGAAGGGGCGGGCCTGCTCGAGTTTCTCCAGCGTGCGCTCGAACTCCTCCGCCGCCGGTGCATATAGCGCCGGATCTGCCGGAGTCTGTGGTGAAGATGTGCTCAAACCGGGTTCAGGCCTTTCGATTTCCAGGAGGAGACCCTAACATGCGGAACGGCAGCCGGCGCTGTGCCCGAGCCTTTGGCAGCCGAGGGCCGCCGGCAATCCCCCGTCAATGTCCCGTCAATCTCCCAGGAGCGAATCGATGCGCTTGCCCGGCTTCATCCCCGAAGAACTCCGACAGCTGGCCCGTTTCGTGCCCACGACGGGCTGGGACGCCATCGAATGGCGGCCCATGCTCTCCGCCATGCGCCAGGTCAGCTGGCAGTTCATGACCGGGCGGGGCGTGCGCAAACTGCGCGGTGCCACCGCCGAGACCGTCTCGGCGGTCACCCTGACGGACGACCTGTACGACGCGGAGCCGCTCCAGGGCGTGGAGGACGCAGACCGGCTGCAGGCGCTGGGCGACGACATCCTGCATCTGTACTTCGGGCAGTGGCTGGTGGACGACGGGCTGTTCCTGGATCTCCGTCCGGCACGTTTCGGCGTCCGGGGCGACGAACTGCTGTACGAGCCAAACGGCCTGTGGATACGGCTGCGGAGCGAGTTCCGCGAGGGCATGGTGGCTCTGTACCGCTCTTTCTACAGCGACGACGATTCCGCCTTCGAAAACGCGCTCAGGCAGATGGGCATGCTGAAGCCGGGGCTGTCGCAGTCCGCGGAATCGGAGCTGAAAGAGCTGCTGCATGCGCACTTCGGCGTCGACCAGAGCGCCCAGGTGTTCCGCATCGACGACTTCAAGGCATCTTTCGACGAGCTGTTCGCTTTCTTCATCGCCAACGACTACAAGCTGCACAGCGACTTCGTCTTCGTCGGCTTCTACCTGATCACGCTCTACCTCACCCTGGAGCAGGGCGGCCAGCCCCACGATACCCGGCGCATCTGCTCCGACGTGATGCTGTAGGCGCGGACCGCCTCCCAGGCCTTCGTGGCCCTCCCGGCCCAGCCGGGGACCCCCGCCGTCAGTCGCCGGAGGCCTGACCCGCCGGCGCGTCCCGCGCGACGTGCAGCGGCGGCGGCGTGCCCGCCTTCGGCTCGCCGAAGTACAGCGTGGTGTGCGGGAACGGGATCTCGATGTCGCGCTCGTCGAAGCGCTTCTTCATGCGGCGGTTGAATTCCCGGCCGATGGCCCACTGGCGGATCGGCTTCGTCTTCATGCGCGCCTTGATGATCACGGCGCTGTCGGCGAACTGATCCACGCCCAGGATCTCCAGCGGTTCCATGATGTCCGGGCCGTATTCCTTGTCCTGCTGCATCTCGTCGCTCAGCTCCCGCAGCACCTCGCAGACCTCGTCCGTGTCCTCCCGGTAGGCCACGCCGATCTCGAACAGGTAATAGGAGAACTCCTTGGTGAAGTTCTTGATGGTGGTGACGTCGCTGTAGGGCACCAGGTGGACGTTGCCGGCGAGGTCACGCAGCTGGATCACCCGGATTCGCATCTCCTCCACCACGCCGGCGTGCCCGGCCACCTCGACGACGTCGCCCACGGTGGCGCCGTCCTCCAGCAGGATGGTCACGCCGGTGATCAGGTCCTTCACCAGCGTCTGGGCGCCGAAGCCGATGGCGAGACCGAGGATGCCCGCGCCGGCCAGTAGCGGGCCGATGTTCACGCCCAGTTCGGAGAGCAGCAGCAGTGCGGCCAGCACGCCGATGGTGGCCTGCAGCACGCTGCGCAGCAGCGGCACGAGGGTGTCCAGTCTGCGCGCCGTGCGCTCCCGGTCGAGGCTGCGGGTGGCGACCCGCAGCAGCCGCTGTATCACCAGGTCCGCGGCGTTCCAGAGCACGGCGGTGACAATGATGATCAGCCCGACGGCGACCGCCGTCTCGGCGAGCCGCGAACCGATATCGGTGGCCAGCAGTCTGCCGATGCCGGCGCCCCAGGTCCCGGCGATCAGGATCACCGCGGCAACGGCGATGATCAGCGTCAGCAGGCGGGTGAGGGTGCCGGGCAGCTCGACCCGTTCTCCCTCGGCGGCTTGCCTACGGTTCTCGTCCCCGGCCCGCTCCGTATCCGCTTCCTCCCCGGTGGCCGACGACGATCCGGTTTCCCCGTCACGCCGTCGGCCGGGGCCGGTGAGCCTGGCGTAGAGCTTGCGCATGAGTACGAGCAGCAGCCAGCGCAGCAGGAACGCACCGATCAGGATGGCCGCGCTCGCGGTGCCGGCGACCAGCGCGCGGCGGGGTTCGATGGCCAGCACCCTGTCCCGGAGGTCGGCGAAGATCTCGCCGGCTACCTCGACGATGCTCGCCGGCTCGGGGAGCGGCCCCTCCGACTGCTCCTTCTGTGCCTCGAGCAGGACTTTCAGCTGACCGATGAGTTCTTCCCGCGCCTGCGGATCCTCCAGCGTCCTGACCAGCTCCTCGATCTCCTCGGTGCCGGCCGAGGCCTCGTCCGCGGCGCTCTGCGTCGCCGCGGGCGACTGGGCCGCGGCTGCGCCGCCGGCGAGGAGGCAGCAGACGGTGAAGAGTACTGGCAGGAATCGGGGCATGCGCTATCTCCGGTGGCCGGCATTCATCCTTAGCGGGAGAGCGGGCACCGTGTCAAACGGCGCCCGGCGGCCGTCTTGTATACCAGGCCATGTATAAGAACCCGCGAATATGCGGGGAAAACGATTTAGAAATGAGATCTGGTATACCAACCAGAAAGAGAAAAGAAATCTACTAAACATTCTATAACTAGGACAATTACCTACTGCTTCCGGGCTTCTAACGTATATATTTCTCTGCCGCAATGCACAACACTCTTCCCTGAAGAAACCGGAAACCGATCGATGCGGGGGCGGCCGATGACAGTCTCGATTCTCGACAGCGCGGCTCGTCCTCACCGCCGCCCCCCGCGGCGGCCGGCTCCGGTTCTTCGCGAGGAGGGTCCGGCTGCTTCGCGCCGATTCAGCCGCCCGGGTGATGATCCGATCAGGAGGCACAAAGGATGAACGCACTGACGCACGGGAAAACCCGGCTCCTGGCCGTTCTCTCCATGTTCATGCTGGCGTTCGCGATGGCGGGCTGTGAGGGCGACGACGGAGCCCCCGGCGCCGATGGCGCGGACGGCGCTGACGGAGCGGACGGTATCAGCTGCTGGGATCTGAACGAGAACGGCCAGGCGGATCCGGAAGAGGATCTCAACGGCGACGGCGTCGTGGACGCCACGGACTGCAACGCGCTGGCGAGCGACGCCTACGCACCGGTCCAGCTGCACAAGGGTTACTTCGCGGAGAACCCCTACGAGGGCACCGAGTCCTGTCTGAACTGTCACGGCAACATCGGCGACGACATGATCGACAGCGCCCACTTCAAGTGGGAAGGTCTGGCCACGAATCTCGTCGGCTTCGAAGGGGAAATCCACGGCAAGAACGACATCATCAATAACTTCTGTGTGGCCGTGCCCAGTAACGAGGGCCGCTGCACGCAGTGTCATACGGGCTATGGCTACGCGGACAACACCTACGATTTCGGCAACCCCGAGAACGTGGACTGCCTGGTGTGCCATGACCAGACCGGCACCTACTCCAAGGCACCGACCACGGCCGGCCTTCCGGCCGCTGGCGTCGACCTGAACCTGGTCGCGCAGAGTGTTGCCGAGAACGGCGGTGTCCCGACCATCGACGGCTGCATCGACTGCCACGCAGGCGCCGGCGGCGGCGACAACGTGAAACACGGCGATCTCTCGCTCTCGCTGGCGAACACCACCCGCGAGTACGACGTGCACATGGGTACGGACGGCGCCGATTTCGAGTGCACGGCCTGCCACACGGTGAAGAAGAACGTGGAAGGCGAAGCCATCGACCACGGCATCGGCGGCATGCCCTACCACTCCGTGGACGAGGGCACCCTGAAGAGCTGCACGGACTGCCACGGCGACCGCTTCAACATCCACGTGGGCACGGACGTGCAGCAGATCGTCGAGACCCACACCACGCTCGCCTGCCAGGTCTGCCACATCCCGACCTTCGCGCGTAACCAGTCGACCAAGACCGAGTGGTACTGGGAAGACGCGGGTCAGGACATCGATCCCATCCCGATCGATCCGGCGACGGGCCGCGCGACCTACGACAAGAAGAAGGGCACCTTCGTCTGGGCCAACAACGTCAGGCCGACGCTGCGCTACTACGACGGCAAGTGGAACAAGGTACTGATCAACGAGAACGACCAGTACACCTCGCTGCCGGCCGTACTGGCCGAGCCGGTCGCCGACTACACGACCCAGGGCGCCATGATCTATCCGTTCAAGAAGATGATCGCCAACCAGCCTGCGGATGCGAACAACAACACCATCCTGGTGCCGCATCTGTTCGGTCCGAACGGCGGTCCGAATGCCTTCTGGAAAGAGTACGACTGGAACCTGGCGCTGGCGGAAGGCGCTGCCTACGCGGGCCAGACCTACACGGGTGACTTCGAGTTCGTCGACACGATCATGTACCTGACGGTGAACCACGAGATCGCCCCCGGCGAAGCCTCGCTGGGCTACGACGGCAGGTGCGTGGACTGCCACGGCGGCGACAAGTACGACTGGACCGAACTCGGCTGGACCAGAGACCCGGTCGAAGGCGGAACCCGCCCGTAGGAGGTGCCGGACCGAACTTTCTGAAGTTTTGCAACTTAATGGCGTAAGCCGGGACACTCCCCCGCCCCGGCACCCGGCGCCCGCAGGCGAGTCCTGCGGGCGTCTTTTCTTATCCGTGCCGCTCTGGCATAACCGGAACCACCGTCAGGGAGGCTATCCGCCGCCGGCGCTCCCGGCCTTTCTGTTCGGCATCCACACGCGCAGGAGTACCGCCTTGAGACTATTCCGAATCCGCTACGCCGCCAGCCTCCTGATAGTCATCGCCTCGCTGGCCCAGGCCGGAACCTTCAATGCGCCGGAGCATGCCGATAAGCCCTACGTGATACTCGTCTCCATCGACGGTTTCGGTCACGACTTCCGTGACAAAGCCGAGACCCCGGCGCTGGACGAGCTGGCCGCCACCGGCATCCGGGCCTCGTCGCTGACGCCCGTCTACCCGACGCTGACCTTCCCCAATCACTATTCGATCGCCACCGGCCTCTATCCCGCCGATCACGGCCTCGTCGCCAATCACTTCCCGGCGGCCGAAGGTGGCCGCTGGTACCGCATGTACGATCGGGAGGCGGTGCACGACGGCCGCTGGTACGGCGGCGACCCGCTCTGGGTGGTGGCCGAGCAGAACGACATGTTGACCGCCGCCTTCTTCTTCGTCGGCACTGAGGCCGATATCCAGGGCATCCGGCCCACCTACTGGTACCCCTACGACGGCACCGTCCCCGGCGAAGCCCGGGTGGACCAGGTACTGGACTGGCTGGCCCTGCCCGCGCCGGGCCGACCGCACCTCGTCACCCTCTACTTCGACGAAGTGGACCTGGCGGCGCATCGCACCGGTCCGGACTCGGCGGCGACGCGCGCGGCGATCCAGCGCGTGGACGGCCACCTCCGCCGGCTGCTCGACGGCCTCGACAGACTCCCCGTCGCCGAGCGAGTCCACGTGGTGGTCGTCTCCGACCATGGCCAGCAGGCCACAGACGAGGATACCGGGACCTACGTGCTCTCGGAGCACGTCGACCTCGACGGCCTGACTCTCCACAACGGCGGCAGCTACCTGAATATCTGGCTGGACAGCCCCGATCCGTCCCGGGCCGCTGCTATCCGCGACCGTGTGAACGCCAGCTGGAAACACGGCCGGGCCTGGCTCAGGGAGGAGTCGCCGCCGCACTGGCGCGTACCGGACGGAGATTCCCGCTTCGCCGACATCGTGTTGATGGCCGAGCCCGGCAGGACAGTGGTGTCCCGCCCCGAGCGGATCGCGAGGATCAAGGCCGGCAACCACGGCTGGGACCCGTCGGCAGCGGCGATGCACGGCATCTTCATGGCCCGGGGGCGCGGACTGCCGAGGGGCGCGGTGATCGGCGAACGGCACGTGACCGACGTCTATCCGTTCGTGCTGTCCATCCTCCGCCTGCCCGATGCTCGCGGCGAGCTGCCCGTCGTCCGGGACCCGCAAATCGTGGTCCAGCGCTGGCGGGAGGAAGCGGCCGCCGGTACCGACTAGCCGCCGGCTCGCCCCGGAGGCCGATCAGAAGCCGAGTTCGTCCTCCAGCGCGTCGGCTTCTTCCTTGAAGGCTTCCTTCTCTTCTTCGGTCTTCTCCATGTCCTCGACGGCCCGCTCCATCTCGGCCGCCATTCCCTTGCCTCGCTCCGCGGCCTTCTCCAGTGCCGCCTCCCGCTTCTCGCGATAGGCGTCCAGCGCCGGCTGCAGAGCGACCTGCTTCTGGTAGGCGAGGTCGGTGCGCTCCCGGTTATCCGCGATTGCATAATAGTCCTGGGCGTCGCTGTAGGCGTCCGCGCGCGCGGTCAACGGGACATCGATGTCGTCGCCGATCGCCATCATCTCGTCGGCGCGCTTCGTGGCAACCTCTAGGACGGGCACGGCGACAGCCCGCCGTATGCGCGTTTCACCGTCGACGCGGACGCGGATCGTCAGGGTTTCGTACCACTCTTTGGCCTCCCGCAGGAGCTTCTGCGAGTCGCTGGAACGCCACAGCCGGAGCTGCACCTCCGGATCGGGCGGCTCCTCCGCTTCCACGCCCGCGACGGCTGCCGCCATGGCTTCCCAGTCGCCCGACGAGGCCTGTCTCTCCATATCCGTCATCGGGCGGTCGTAGAGCGCCTGCTCCTCAGCCATAAGCTCGTCGGCTTCCCGCTGCATGCGGCCGATGATCGCCGGTATCACCTCCTCCTCGAATCGTTGCTGTATCGCCAGCTCTGCCGGAAGGGGGGTATACCGGTCGCGGAGCGGTTCATGGCCGATGGCGTCGCCGGAGCCGACCCGGCCTACGCCGTACTCGATTTCGCCTTCGTCGTTCGTCGAGATGCTGCCGAGCATACGCAGGAGTATCTGGCGGTCGGCCGGCGCGGTGCGGGCCAGCCGGATCAGCGCGTCCGCGTCGGGGGCCCCCTTGTACCAGCCCAGTGCATCCCGATAGTCCCATTCCCAGGGTTTGTCGCGATCGTGTGCACCGGGCCGGCCGTAGACGAGTCCCTGCGCCTCCGCCTCGCGACCCAGTCGGGTCCGGATGCTCTTGCGCAGCTGATAGATCCGGCCGTACAGCTCGTTCCCGAGCGCGCGAGCGGAGACGACGGCGAGGCCACGGCCATGGAAGTCTGTGGGCGCATCCGCCGCGGCCTCGGTCGCCTTCCAGGCGGTCTCCATGTCACCCCGCTGCAGAGCCGCTTCCGCGGTATCGAGCTTGTCGGCGGCCCACGCCCGGGTGTCAGCCGAGACGATATCATCCGCAGCATCGGCCGCCGGTGCTGCCGTGAGCAGGATCATGAGCGGCAGCGCCATTGCTGTGGTCGTGTATCGCAGCGAATGGGTCATGGCATTTCTCCCCCTGTCATACCGCTGCCCGCCGATCTCTCGGGCGCCGGCGTCCGTTATCGTTCTGCGGAATACTAATGGGCTCGGGCAGCGGTTGAAAGCGCGGCAGGCAATTTGACGGACGCTCGGGCGCAGGCGTAAGTTCTATGTTGGGAAACCGGCCTCCATGGGGGAGAAAATGAGAAAGACAGCACTGGTTCTAGCCGCCTCGTTCTCCACGTTGCTCGCGGCCGAAGCTGCGCTCGCTTTCGGCGGCATGATCGCCGTCGGTATGAATGAGGCCGCGCAGGTCGGCGAGGTGCAGACACCGTTCCGCGCCGAGGCGCGACTCGAGACCGAAGAGCAGAACATAGATACGGTCATCTATTTCAAACCCGGACACATCCGCGACGAGATGAAGTTGGGCGGTCAGGACATGGTCGTGCTGCAGGATCTGGCGGCGCAGAAGACCTACATGCTCATGCCTCAGGGCATGTACATGGAAATGGACATGGGCCAGTCCAACGATCAGATGAAGGAGTATCGCCTCATCGAGCGGGAAGTCGTGGGTCGTGAGAAGGTCAACGGGTTCGATACGACGAAGTACAAGGTGATCTACGAAGGGCCGGAGGGCAAGTACGGCGGCTTCACGTGGTTCACCGACGACAATATCGCGGTGAAGAGCTTTGCGGTCTCGGAGACGAGGGGCGAGCGCAGCCGCTTCCGCTACGAGGTGAAGAAGCTCGAACGCGGGGATCAGCCGGACTCGTTGTTCGTGATCCCGGACGGCTATCGCAAGTTCAACATGGGCGGTATGGGCTCGATGATGCAGGGCATGCCCGGCATGAGTGGGGAGCAGCAGCCCGCCGGCGAGCAACCCGGACTCGCCGAGGAACTGGCCGACTCCGCGAAAGAGGGCGCCGAGGAAGCCGCGAAGCAGGAGACGGAGCGCAGCGCCAAGGAGAAGGTAACGAAAGGACTGCGCAAGCTGTTCGGCGGCGATTGAGGTGCCGGACCGAACTTTTTTAACTTTTCCAACTTATTGAGTTTCGAACACCCGGTGTCGCCGCTGTGGCGCACCGGGTTTTTTGGCTGCCGCCGAACGCGCCTGATGCATGGCGAGACGATAAGTTGAGAAACTTGCAAAAGTTCGGTCCGGCACCTATGACCTAAAAGGTCGGGGGCAAGCATGCAGCGTCGGTTGCTATCGCTTCGTGAGAAGGGAGGACCACTTGCTGCCTTGAGCGAGCGGGAGATAGCCCACCTCGCGGACGGCGCGGAAGAGTTGCGCTGTACAGCCGGGGAACTGCTCATGCGAGCCGGCGAACAGGGCAACGAGGCCTGTTTGGTGCTGGAGGGCCGCCTCGCGGCAACGCAGTCGGTCGCGGACGGCGCTTTCCGCGTCCTGAACGAGATCGGGCCGGGCGAATTCGCCGGCGAGACCGAACTGGTCGTCGGTGGCACCCGGATTGCTGATGTCCGCGCGCTGGACGACTCGTGGCTCGCAATACTGTCCCGCTCCCGTTTCGAGGCGCTGCTGGACAGCAGCCCTGACACTTGGGAACGCGTGACACGCATCGTCGAGGGAAGGCTCCGCCGCCTGCAACTCGCCCGCCACCTCAGTCGGCTGTTCGGACCTTTCGAGACTTCGGAAGGCAGTATCCCTGAAGCACTCCAGGAGTCCATCGAGTTCCTGACACTCGGCAGCGGCGACGATCTTTTCCGTGAGGGCGAGGCGGCCGACTGCGCCTATATCGTCTTGAGTGGCCTGCTGCGCGTTACGGTCGCCCAGCCGGACGGCGGCGACCAGGTGATCAATACAGTCCACACCGGCGAGACCGTCGGTGAGATGGCACTGCTGTCAGGCGAAGCCCGTTCCGCCACCGTCTACGCGGTCAGAAGCAGCGTTCTGGCTCGGATACCGCGAAAGGATTTCGACCGCCTCATCGAAATCTATCCGGGCGCTATGAAGAGTCTCACGCAGATCATCATCGAGCGACTGAAGCGGCACAGCACTGTCGGCGCCCGCCGCGAAACCCTGAGTACCAGCCTCGCCCTCGTGCCGGCCCATGCATCCGTAACTTTGCAGGATATGGTGAGAACGCTGGCCGCCTGCATGTCGGCATACGGAGAGGCTGTCCCGATGGATGCGGCCACGGTGGATCGCGAGCTCGGTCAGCCGGGTATCAGCCGCGTCGCCGACTCCGCGCCCTCCTATCCGCGTCTCGCCGAATGGCTACATGAGCTGGGCGACCGCCACCGTTACGTCCTCTATATCGCGGACCCGGAGTGGTCGGCCTGGACCGAGCGCTGCGTCCACCAGGTCGACCACGTCGTGATCGTTGCGGATGGTACGGGTGATCCGCGGCCGGGCGAGATCGAGACCAGGCTCGCCGATCACTGGCGCCCGGGCCGGGAGCCTAAGCGCAGCCTGTTGCTGTGGCATCCTGCCGACCTCGACCGGCCACGCGGCACCGCTGCCTGGCTCGAAGGGCGTCAGCTCGACGCGGTGTATCACCTGCGTGACGGTCACGAAGGCGATATTGGCAGACTCGCGCGCATATTCGCCGGGCAGGCGGTTGGGCTCGTGCTGGGCGGTGGCGGCGCCCGCGGGTTCGCGCACCTCGGCGTCATCCGCGCGCTGGAGGAACTCGGCATTCCCATCGACATGGTCGGCGGCACGAGCATCGGCGCTCCGGTTTCCGTTCCTGCCGCCTGGGGCCGCAGCGCTGCCGAGGGCGTGAAGATTGTCCGCGAGAGTTTCTCGTCGCTACTGGATTACACGCTGCCCGTCGCATCGCTCCTGTCGGGCCGACGCATTACGCGCAGTATCGAGGAGTGGATGAGCGATTGGGATATAGAAGATCTGTGGCTGCCTTTCTACTGCGTTTCGACGAATCTGACGACCGCGCAAAGCGTCGTCCATCGTCGCGGCAATCTTGCGCGCGCGGTGCGCGCGAGCGTGTCGATCCCCGGAGTCCTGCCGCCCGTGCGCGAAGCGGGGGATCTGTTGGTGGACGGTGGCGTGCTCAACAACGTGCCCGTCGATGTCATGCGGGACCTGAATCCGACCGGGACGGTGATCGCCATCGATGTCGCACCGCCGAGAGGTCCTACCGGCGAGAATGACTTCGGTCTCGCCGTGTCGGGGTTTCAGCAGGCCGTGGCACGTCTGCTGCCGTGGCAGCGCGCGCGCCGCGCGCCGGGAATCGCCGCCGTCATCATGAATGCGATGGTCGTAGGTTCCGGGCGTGCGCGTCGGACGATGCTGGAGGACGGGCTGGCCGACTTCTACCGCAACATCCACGTCCGCGGCGTGGGCATGCTCGACTTCGAGGAAGTCGAGAGAGTGGCGCGGATAGGCTACGAGGAGTCCATCGGCCCACTCCGAAACTGGCTCGATTCCGGTGCCGGACCGAACTTATCGAACTTTTCCAACTTATCGATGACCTACGGACAGCCGCCCGAATCTGGGGCGAGTCAGTCCTGAGCCGGAACGACCGACTGCAACAAGTTAAGAAACTTGCAAAAGTTCGGTCCGGCACCTCTTTCTCAGGCGGCGAGTTGGACGAAGGGGTCGGCCAGCCGGCGGTCGATGAAGGTCGGGTCGGCCAGGCTCTCTCCGTAGGCGCCGACGTCGATGCGGCGCAGCATGAGGGAACGATAGACGCCGGCGCCCCGGATATCTCCTGCGAGCCTGAAGCCGACGATGCAGCCGTCGCGCAGCACGATCCGGCGCAGCGAGTCGGCCGTCGAGCGCACGGCTTCCGCATCGCCCCTCAGCTCGCCCATCGCCATCACGGGCACGCCCAGATGTCTCAGGCTGTTCATGGTCTCCGCGCCCTCGTACAGCGTCTCGAAGCCCATGAGTTGCTCGGCCACCACGCGGCCCTGGCTGATCGCGTTCGGAAAGATCGCGTGCACGAAGCGCTCGCCGGTCATCCGGTCCCAGGTCTCCGCGCAGTCGCCCGCGGCCCACACGTCGGGCACGCCCGTGTGCAGGCGATGGTCCACCCGCACGCCCCAGCCCAGGTCGAAACCGCCCTCCGCCAGGTAGTCGATGTTCGGCTTCACGCCGGTGGCCGCGATGCACGCGTCCGCCGTGATCACGTCGCCGCTTTCCAGCACCACCGCCCGGGCGCGGCCGTTGCCGGCGAAGGCGCTCGCGGCCGTATCGGTGAGGATGCGGACGCCGCGCGCGATGAGCGCCCGGCGTACGATCTCCGCCGTCTCCTCGTCCAGCATCCGCGGCATCACCCCCTCGGCTTGCTCGACCAGCGTTACCTCCAGCCCGAGGTCGGCCAGCACCAGCGCCACTTCCACGCCGATGAACCCCGCGCCGACGATCGCGGCCTTCTGCACCTGGCCACGGCGGGCGTGTTCGACCAGTTCCCGTGCCGCCGACAAAGATTTGAAATTGTAGACGCCGGGCAACGTCGCGCCCTCGACAGGGGCATGCAGCCGGCTGCCGGTCGCGATCACCAGCCGGTCCCAGGCGAGCGGCTCGCCCTCGGCCAGGCTGACGCGACGAGCCTCCGCATCGATCCCGGTCACGATCCTGCCCGGGTGGTAGTCGACCTGCAGCCGTTCGCAGATATCGCTCCCCTTCCAGTACAGCCGCGACTCGTCACCGGTCAGAAAGTGGTCCGCCATGGCCGGCGGCGAATAGGGCGGGAACGGCTCGGCCGAGACCATCGCTATCTCCGGCGCGGAGCCGGCGAGGTCCTGGAGGTCACGGATGTTTTCCGCCACGGAAATGCCGGCCGGTCCGGCACCCAGTATCAGGATGCGCATGTTGCCAGTCCTCGTCTCGTCTTCGTTTTGTCGCCGACCAGCGCCTGCAGCAGGCCATCCACGGCCGCGGCGAGCGCGGGCTCGGCTGCCTCGTCCAGCGCCGGAGCCACCCGGGGCTCGGAGCGCCGCAATGTCTCGTCCCACGGCAGCCGGTGGCTGCTCGCGAAGTCGAATCCGCCCGCCTCCTCGATCCTCGCCAGGGCGCGTCGGTACTCGTCGTCGTCACGTACGCCGTTCACGACCAGGTGGACCGCGCCGATGTCCAGGTCGCGGGCCAGCCGGGCGGCGTGCAGGGCCGCCTGCACGCCGTTGAAGGTGGGATCGGCCACCACCACCGCGTGGCGGAAGCCGCGCGCGAGCGCGCGGCCGAAGTGTTCGAAGCCTGCCTGGGTGTCCATCAGGATGGCCTCGCCCTCACGGAGGCCGATGGCGTTCACCACGGCCGCCAGCAGCGCGTTCTCCGGGCACAGACAACCGGCCGCGGGCTGTACCGTATTACCCATCACCAGCAGCCGTATTCCCTCTGGCGTCACGGTGCCGTACCGGTCCACCACGTCGTCCACCTTCGGGTTCAGGCGGAAGAACAAGCCCCAGCCGTCGCCCGGACGCGCTCCTGTGGTCTCCTCCACGTAATCCGCGTTCTCCGATAGCGGCGTCAGCGCCTGCGCCTCCTCCGCGGGCAGGCCCAGCGCCCAGGGCAGGTTCACCTGGGGATCCGCGTCCAGGGAGAGGACACGCATGCCGCGGCGCGCGAGGCGCAGGGCGAGCAGGGCGGTGAGGCTGGTCTTGCCGACACCGCCCTTGCCCGTCACCACGACACGGAAGTCCTCAGCCTTCGCATTCGCCGGCAGGTGCGAATGTCCGTGGGCCTGGCCGTGCTCATGACCGTGAGAGCGGCCGTCCGGGTGGCCATGCTGTCCGCATGTCTCGCACATGGCTGCCCCCTCAGGCCGCGGCGCCGATCTCGGCGTCCTCGAGATGCGGCAGGCCGAGCCCGGCCCGCTTGTGCTCGATGTGCCGGCGGATCAGCAGCGCCGCCTTCTCGGGATCGGCCTCGACCGAGAATTTGGCCCCGACCACGTCCTCCAGCCCGTCGGCCAGCAGGTTCACCACGTTCGGGCTGCCGAAGATCGCCGGCTGTACGCCGAGCACCGTGTAGATACCGCTCGCCACCACGTAGGTGCCGATGGACACGGCCTTCTCGGAGTACCACTCGGGTGCGGCGCCCGCCAGCGGCAGCTGCGCGATGTCCACGCCCAGGTAGTTGCCGAGCGCCGCCGCCAGCGCGAGCACCCGCGTGTTGTCCACACAGGAGCCCATGTGCAGCACCGGCGGGATGCCGAGCGCCTGGCAGACGGCCTTCAGACCCGGTCCGGCCATCTCGGCCGCCTCCGGCATCATCTGGCCCGCCTTGCCGTTGGCGACGGCGGAGCAGCCCGTGACCAGCACCAGGATGTCGTTCTCGATCAGCCGTTTCGCCAGCGTCACGTGACCGTGGTCCTGTTTGATCTTCGGGTTGTTGCAGCCCACCACTGCGGCGGCGCCGCGGATGCGCCCGTCCTTGATGGCTTCGACCAGGGGCTCCGGCGTGCCGCCGAGGGCGCCCAGGATCGCTTCCACCGAGAAGCCGGCCATCATCTCCACCGTGCCCTCCGGGATCCGCACCCGTTCCGGGTTGCGATTGCCGTAGGCCTCGATGCCGCGCCCGATGATCTCCTTCGCGATCTCCAGACCGCGCTTCGGATCGAACGAGATGTGGGTGGCGCCCGTGAACTTGGCCTTGTCCGCCGTGGAGATGACCTCCGTGTGGAAGCACTTCGCCACGTCGGTGACCGACGGCATGATGCACTGGTAGTCCACCACCATCGCGTCCAGTGCGCCGGTGAGCAGTACCAGTTCCTGCATCAGATGGTTGCCGGCCATCGGGATGCCCTTGCGCATCTGCAGCTCGTTGCCGGTGCAGCAGAGACCGACCAGGTTGATGCCCGCGGCGCCTTTCTCCTTCGCCAGCGCCACCAGCTCGGGATCGTCGGCCGCCTGCAGGATCACATCGGAGAGCACCGGGTTGTGCCCGTGCAGGGCGATGTTCACGCACTCCTCTTTCAGCGTGCCCAGGTTGATGCGCGAGTTCGTCGGCTTGGGCGTGCCGAACATCACATCGGAGAGCTCCGTGGCTACCATCGAGCCGCCCCAGCCGTCGGACAGGCTGGTGCGCAGGCCGTGCAGGAGCGTGTTCACGTAATCGTTGTCCACGCCCATGTGGGTCCGGTGCAGCATCTCCACGTTCTCGCGGTCGATGCCGCGGGGCGCGATGCCGAGCTTCTTCCACAGCTCTGTCCGGACCTCGGGTACCCGGCCTGCGAAGGTCAGGTGTCCCTTCGCCGTGCCGTATTCCTCCATCATGGAGTCGGCGAGATCCCGGGCCACCTCCTCGAGCGGCCGGCCGTCCGTCTCGATGCCCCATTCCCCGGCCAGGCTGCGCAGTTTGGTCTCGTCACGCAGCTCGTAACCGGAACTCTCGCCTTTCGCCAGCTCGGCGAAGACCTCGAGGATGTCCCGGCCATGGTCCGAATGGGCCGAGGCGCCGGCGGCGATGGTGCGGCCCAGATTGCGGGCCACGATGATGTCGGCATCGGCGCCGCAGACGCCTTTCTGCGGACCGTCGCCGAAGGGGTCCACCCGGCATGGCCCCATGGAGCAGTTGCGGCAGCTCACGCCCATGGCGCAGTACCCGCACTGGGGCTGCTGGGCGGCGAGCCGGTCCCATACGGTCTCTATGCCTTCTTCCCGCGCCCTGGCGATCATGGCCAGCGCGTCGTTGTTGATGCTGAATTGCTTCACATTGTCATGAGCGGCCATGACCCACCTCCCGGTTTACGTGTGCCGCCTCCCGGCCCCAGGCACGCCAGCCGGTCACGCCGGCGGGCGCGGGCAGGGTTTCGGCGCTAGCGGCGGCGGAGAGCATTGCGCTCGCCTGCGTGGCGCGGCCCGCCGCGATCAGATCGTTCAGTTCGCCGTAGACCAGTGCGCCGACCTTGCAGGCTTCGACACAGGCCGGCTGCCTGCCCTCCCTCACCCGGTCGATGCAGCCGTCGCACTTGGTGGCGACGAGCCGCGCCGGCGCCCCGTTGCCGTGCACGTGGAAGTCCACGGCATCGAAGGGGCAGACCATGGCGCACATGGCGCAGGTGATGCAGCGTTCCGGATCCACAAGCACCAGTCCCTCGGCGTCGTCGCGGCCCATGGCGCCGGTGGGGCAGACGCCCACGCACGGCGCCGGATCACAGTGCCGGCAGCGCGACGGGAAGGAAGTGTTGAATGCAGGTCCGGGCAGTACGTGGATGCGGGTATGCGGCGCGGGTCGTTCGCCGATGGCCGTGGCCGGATCGCGGCTTCTGGAATGCGCCACGGCACATGCGAACTCACATTGCCGACAACCGATACACCGCTCGGGGTTGATGAAGACCGTCTTCATGCGACGCCTCCCCCGGGTATCCCGGATTGTGTGTAAGATCGGGGCTGAAGCCCCTCCTACGTGTCATTAGGATCGTCGCCGCATCCGGCCGCCGTGACAATTCTGGGATGTACCTAAAGGGCGGGGTCGATTCGCGATCGTGGAAGCTGCGTATCGACCACCGGGGGGGTCGCCATAAAATTCGTTCAATGTCAGGCGTGTCAAGAGAAATAAGAATACGACGGGGTTACGACCTGCCGATCGCCGGCGCGGCCGGGGATCGGCTGGAGCGCGGTCCTGCGGTACGGCGTGTCGCGTTGCTCGGCACGGATTTCCCCGGTGTGCGGCCATCGCTGGCGGTGTCGGAAGGAGACACGGTCGCGATCGGCGAGCCGGTGTTCGTGGATCGCAAGCGCGAGTCCATCCGCTTCTGCTCGCCGGGCAACGGGCGGGTGACCGCGATACGGCGGGGCCGCCGCCGCGTCCTGCTGGCGGTGGTGATCGAACTCGAAGATTCGGTGACCACCCGTTACGTGGATGTCCCCGGCGGCGCCATCGAGGGCATGCGCCCGGAAGCCATCCGCGAGACGCTCCTGCGCCACGGGCTCTGGCCCGCCTTCCGGACGCGGCCCTACGGCCGTATTCCGGATCCGGACGCCGAGCCGCATGCCCTGTTCGTCACTGCCATCGATACCGAGCCGCTGGCTGCCGAGCCGGCCGTGCTGATCGAGCCGCGGGCGGAATCGTTCCGTGCCGGCCTGCGGGTTCTTGCGCAGCTGCAAGGCGGGCCGCTGTACGTGTGCACGTCGCCCGAGTTCTACATCGACCTGCCCGATACGGCCGGGTTGCAGCATGTGCGATTCCGCGGGCCTCACCCGGCCGGTCTCGCAGGCACACACATCCACCACCTCTCTCCCGCATCCGAAGCCCGGCCCGTCTGGCACATCGGTTATCAGGACGTGGTCGCCATCGGCCGCCTGTTCGTCGATCGGGTCATCGATACCGGAACCACCATCGCCGTCGCCGGCTCGGCGCTCGGCCGTCCGGGTCTGATCGAAACCCGTCTGGGCGCAAGCCTCGACGCTCTCGTCCGGGATCGGGGGCTCGCCGCCGACGGACGCGTGATCTCCGGCTCGCCGCTGTCGGGCCGGGAGTGGACGACCGAGCAGCCGTTTCTCGGCCGCTACCACCGCCAGGTCAGTGCGCTGATGGAGGCGACCGCGCCGGCCGAGCGCAACGGCGGGGCGGGTGAGGGCTTCTCGGTCACCAGTCCCGTGACCAAGCTGCTCGCCCGGCGCCTGCGCCGGCTCGATACACGCCGCGTGGGACGCCCGGCCGGCCTGATGCCGTTCGAGATTTACGAGCGCGTTTTTCCTTACGATCTGCCGGTGATCCCGTTGCTGCGTTCCCTGGTCGCGAGCGACGCCGAGCGGGCCATCGAGCTCGGTGCCCTCGAGCTCGAAGCCGAGGATCTAGCATTGCTGAGTGCCGTGTGTCCGGCGCGCTACGACTATGCCGATGCCTGGCGGGAGTTCGCGGCCGGCGAGCAGAGGAGCGGCGGATGACGGGCCGTCGGACGCCCTTGCTGCAGAGGTTCGGCCCTCGTTTCGGACTGTTGCCGCCGCTGGCGGCTACCCGCGTGACGACCCGCGCTCCGTATGTGCGGGACGCGATGTCGGTGCCGATGGCACTGCTGCTGATAGTGTTGGCCACCCTGCCGGCCTGGGCCGCCGGCCTCTGGTTCACGGGCATGCAGATCGTCTCTGCCGCCGGTCCGGACCTGGCCGCGGCCATCGGGCCGTGGCGGGCCGCAGTCATCGCCGCCGTGCCGCAGGCCGCATTGCCCGCGGCAGTGGGCCTGGCCTATTTCCTGCCATTGCTCTTCGTGGCGCTGGCCGCCGGCCTCCTCTGGGAGACGCTGTTCGCCCGGCTGCGGAAGCGGCCCGTCGACTGCGGGATTTTCCATACGGCATGGCTGCTCGTGCTGCTCCTGCCCGCCGGCGCCTCGCTCGCAACGGTGGCCGTGGGTGCGAGCTTCGCGTTCGTGGTCGGCAAGCTGTTGTTCGGGGGCACCGGGCGCTACCTGGTGAGTCCGGCGCTGCTGGGGCTGGTCTTCCTCCATTTCGCCTATCCCGGCACGCCCGAACCGACGCTGGCCTTCCCGGTGGCCGGTGCGGAGGTGGAGAGCGCACTCGACGTGGCGCTCACGGGCGGTACCGATGCCCTGGCCTCGGCCGGCCACAGCCTCATGGCAGTGGCGGCCGGTTACGACATCGGTGCTTTCGGCACGACGTCGGCGCTCGCCTGCGCACTCGGCGCCGTGCTGCTGATGCTCGGCGGTCTGGTTTCCTGGCGTATCGTCGCCGCGGCCCTCGTCGGCAGTCTCGCGATGACGCTCGCGCTGAACACCTGGGGTCCGGAAGACCCCGCCTTCGATCTCCCCTGGCGCTGGCACCTGGTCACGGGCGGCTTCGCTTTCCTGATTGCCTTCATCGCGACGGATCCGGTGGGCGCTTCGGTTACGCGTTCCGGCCGCTGGATCTACGGCCTCGCGATCGGGGCGGCGGCGATACTGTTCCGCGTGGCGAATTCGAGCCATCCGGAAGGCACGATCTATGCGGTGCTGCTGGTCAGTCTCGCGGCCCCCGCGATCGATCATGCGGTGATTGCCTGGCAGATGCGCCGCCACCGCAGGAGGCTCGCGTCATGAGCCGTAACACCATTACGCATACCACGGTATTCACGCTGAGCATCGCCATCGGCTGCTCGCTGATGGTGTCGGCGGCCGTCGCCTGGCTCAGGCCCGTGCAGGAGCGCTACGCCTCCATCGACCGCGACCGGCGCGTGCTGGCGGCCGCGGGGCTGATCGCGGCCGGCGAGGATACCTCGGCCCGGGAGGTAGCCGAGCGCTTCGAGGCCATGGAGGTGCGCCTGGTGGATCTCGAGACGGGCCGCTATACGGACGCGGCCGACCCCCGGGAGTACGACTATCTGGCGGTCGCCGAATCGGAGACGCAGAGCGTCGAGATTCCCCGCTCGGAGAATACGGCACGCCTGGGCCGCCGCGCGCCCTACATGCCCGTGTACGTGTACCGGGACGACGGCAGTCTGGAGCGCATCGTGCTGCCGGTCTACGGCCGCGGCATGTGGTCGACGCTGAAGGGCTATCTGGCGCTGGAGAGCGACCTGGAGACCGTCGCGGCGCTGACCTTCTACGAACACGGCGAGACGCCGGGCATCGGCGACTTCGTGGAGCAGAAGGACTGGCAGGCCCGCTGGCCGGGCAAGCAGGCCTATGACGAGCAGGGCCGCCCGGCGCTCGGCATCGCCCGGGAAGCTCTGGCCGAGGACGACCCGGCCCGCCGCTACCAGACCGACGCCATGAGCGGCGCCACCAAGACGGCACGGGGCGTCACCGGCCTGCTGCAGTACTGGCTGGGCGAGGATGGCTACGGGCCGCTGCTCGAGCGCTTGCGCGAAGAGGGAGACGCATCATGAGTGACGGACGCACGCTCGTCGATCCCATCGTGGACAACAACCCGATCACGATGCAGATCCTGGGTATCTGCTCGGCACTCGCCGTGACCCGGACGCTGTTCCCCGCGCTGGTCATGAGCGCCGCAGTGATCGCGGTGCTCGCATTCAGCAACGTCGCGGTCAGCATGCTGCGCCGACAGATGCCCCACGCGGTACGCATCATCATCGAGGTCACCATCATCGCCAGCGGCGTCATCGTGGTGGACGAATTCCTGCGCGCCTATCTGCCGGATGTCTCGCGCATACTCTCGGTGTTCGTCGGTCTCATCATCACGAACTGCATCATCCTCGGCCGTACCGAGACCTTCGCGATGGGCCACGGGCCGTGGCAGAGCCTGCTGGACGGCATCGGCAATGGCCTGGGTTACAGCGTGGTGCTGATCGCCGTCGCCGCGGCCCGCGAACTGCTGGGTGCCGGCACGCTGCTCGGCTACCCGATCATAACCGTCTCCGGCGAGGGCGGCTGGTATCTGCCGAACGAGCTCATGCTGTTGCCGCCGAGCGCCTTCTTCATCATCGCGGCCATCGTCTGGTGGATAAGGGTGGTGCGGCCGGCGCAGCGCGAGCACACGGTCATGTCGGCGCCGCCCTCCAAGTTCCAGGAGGGTGACTGATGGGTGAGCTGACAGGCATTTTCCTGAGTGCGGTCTTCGTGGACAACCTGGCGCTGGCCTTCCTGCTCGGCATGTGCACGTTCCTCGCCGTATCCAAGCGCGTCGGCACGGCAGTCGGTCTCGGCATCGCCGTCGTCGTCGTGCAGACCATCACCGTGCCGATCAACCACCTGATCTTCGAAAACGTGCTGAGGCCGGGCGCGCTCGCCTGGCTGGGTCTGCCGGACACCGATCTGACTCACCTGCGGCTCATCAGCTTCATCGGCGTGATCGCGGCGCTCATCCAGATTCTGGAGATGACCCTGGACCGGTTCCTGCCGGCGCTGCATCAGGCGCTCGGCATATTCCTGCCCCTGCTCACCGTCAATTGCGCGGTGCTGGGCGCTTCGCTGTTCATGGTGGAGCGCGAGTACGGCCTCGCCGAGAGCACGGCCTACGGCGCGGGCGCCGGCGTCGGCTGGGCAGTGGCGATCATCCTGTTCGCCGCCATCCGCGAGCGGCTGCACTACAGCGACATACCGGAGGGGCTGCAGGGTCTCGGTCTCGCGTTCGTGGTCACCGGCCTGCTCTCGCTCGGATTCGCCGGACTCTCCGGGCTCGCGTTCTGATGGCGGGTGTGCTGCTCAGTGTCGTGACCTTCACCCTGCTGGTGATGACGATGATGTACATCGTCCTGCTGGCCCGACGCTGGCTGTCGCCGGGAGGCAGCGCGGAAATCACCATCAACGGGCAGCGAACCATCGAGGTGCCGATCGGTACCCAGCTGCTGACCGATCTGGGTAATAACGGGCTCTATCTGCCGGCGGCGTGCGGCGGACGCGGCACGTGCGGCCAGTGCAAACTGAAGGTACAGGAGGGCGGCGGCGACCTGTTACCGACCGAGCAGAACCACATCGACCGCCACGAGGCCGAAGAGGGCTACCGGCTCGCCTGTCAGGTGAAGGTGCGCGGCGACATGAGTGTGCGGGTGCCGGATCAGCTCTTCGGCGTGAAGCGCTGGACCAGCGCGGTCCGCTCGGCCCGCCACGTCGGCACGTTCCTCAAGGAGATGGTGTTCGCGATGCCGGAAGGGGAACGGCTCGATTTCGAGGCCGGCGGCTACATAGTGCTGGAGGCGCCGCCCTACGACGTCAAGTTCGCCGAGTTCGATATCCCCGAGGGATATCGCACGGACTGGGAGCGCTATGGGTTGTTGCGACTCGAATCACATGTGGACTCGACGACGACCCGGGCGTATTCGCTGGCCAATCATCCGGGTGAGGATGACGTCGCCATGCTGGTGGTGCGTATCGCCGTGCCCCCTCCGAATGCGCCGGAGAACACCCCGCCGGGCAAGGCGTCTTCCTGGATCTTCAGTCTGGCAGAAGGCGATGAAGTGGTGCTCTCGGGGCCGTTCGGCGACTTCCATGCCAACGAGTCCGATCGCGAGATGGTGCTGATCGGCGGTGGCGCGGGCATGGCGCCGATGCGCTCGATCATCTTCGATCAGCTCCTGAACCGGCAGAGCGGCCGGCACATCCGTTTCTGGTATGGCGCCCGCAGCCTGCGCGAGCTCTGCTATCGAGAGGACTTCGACCGCCTCGCCGCCGAACACGAAAACTTCGACTGGCAGGTGGCGCTCTCCGATCCGCTGCCCGAGGATGACTGGGACGGTCCGGTCGGGTTCGTGCACCGGGTCGCCTACGAGCAGTACCTGAACGATCACCCGGCTCCCGAGGAGCTGGAATACTATCTCTGTGGACCACCGGTGATGACCGCAGCCGTCATCCAGATGCTCGACGAGCTGGGCGTCGATCGCGACAGCATCTTCCTGGACGACTTCGGCTCGGGCCGCTGAGGAGGGGAAAGCGATGGAGACGATGAAGGTGCAGGACTACATGACACGGAATGTCCTCACACTGCGTCCGGACATGGAGATTCTCCGCGCGCTGGCTATCTTCGTGGACAACGACGTTGCCGGCGCGCCGGTGACCGACCACAGCGGCCGGCTCGTCGGCATCCTCACCGAGGGTGATTTCATGAAGGTGGCCCTGCACGGCGCCTACCATGGCGAGCCCGGCGGTCGGGTCGAGGAATACATGCACAGGAACGTCGAGACGGTGCGCCCCCGCGACAGCATCATGTCCCTGGCGGAGCACTTCCTGGAGTCTCCCTACCGACGCTACCCGGTGGTGGACAGGAGCGGCCGCCTGATCGGCATCATCGCCTGGCGCGACGTGCTCCGTGCGCTCAAGAACCAGATGGGTCAGTACTGAGAAGCGCAGCCCGCGCGCATCAGCTCGCCGGTTCGGCCAGCGCCGATTCGAGCGCTCCGACGACTGTCGTGTCATAGGGCTTCGTGCGCGGGCTGAACTCGGCAATAAGCCTGCCGTCCCTGCCGATCAGGTATTTGTGGAAGTTCCACTGCGGGTAGGTACCCGCCTCCTTCGCCAGGGCCTGGTAGAAGGGATGGGCATTCTCCTCGCGCACCGTGATCTTCTCGAACATCGGGAACTTCACGCCGTAGGTGGAGCGGCAGAAGTCCTGGATCTCCTCCTCGGTGCCGGGTTCCTGGCCCATGAAGTCGTTGGACGGGAAGCCGAGCACCACCAGGCCGTCCTCGCCGTACTCCTCGTACAGGCCCTCCAGGCCCTCGTACTGGGGCGTGTTACCGCACTTCGACGCCGTGTTCACCACCAGGACGACCTTGCCCTGATAGGCCTCGCAGAGGTTCACGGACTCGTCGGATGCCAGGCGGCGGAAGTCCTGGTTCAGCAGCGTGCCATCGCAGGCCAGTGCCGGGCCGGTGACGGCCAGGAAAGCGGTGATCAGCAGTGTACGCATGGTCTGTCTCCGTCGGATGGATTCGGATATTCGGGCGATGGCCTCAAGCGGATGCCGGCAGCGCGAGCAGGACGGCGACCACGAGGTTGGCGATGGGCAGGGCGAATCCGGTCATTGGTTATGTCTATATATCGTCGCGAAGTCGATTACACATTATCTGGACACCCGGCAGCAAGTCCTGGACCTCGGCAATCATCGCCGGCCAGCGTTGATATCCCGCATTGCTTCCGGTGCGGCGCGGCCTAGTTTAGGTGCAATAGGGACGGATGCAGAGCAAGGAGACCGGGATGTTTGTAGAGAAAGTCAAAAGCGAAGGTCTGGCGCACCTCTCCTGGGTGCTCGGCAGCGACGGCGAGGCGGCGGTCATCGACCCGCGCCGTGATTGCGACATCTATACGGACATCGCCGCGAACAACGGCTGCCGCGTCACCCGCATCTTCGAGACCCATCGCAACGAGGACCTGCTCTCGGGGGCGGCCGTGCTGGCGGAGCGCACCGGCGCCACCGTCTTCCACGGGCCGAACGCCGCCGGCGACGTGGTCTATGCGGAGACGGCGCGAGAGGGTGAAGAGTTCCGCATCGGCAGCATCCTCGTCCGCGTGCTGGAGACCCCCGGCCACACCGACGACAGCCTCTCGTTCGCCTTCTACGACCCCGCCTTCGGCGACGATGCCGTCGGCGTGTTCACCGGCGATGCGCTGTTCATCGGCGACGTGGGTCGCACCGACTTCTATCCGGACCGGGCGCGCGAGGTGGCGGGCCTGCTGTACGACAGCCTGCAGAAGCTCTGCGCGCTGGGCGACCAGGCGGTGCTCTATCCGGCCCACGGCGCGGGCTCGGTGTGCGGCAATGCCATGGCCGACCGTGAGGTGTCCACTGTCGGTTACGAGCGGCGCAACAACCCGCGTCTGCAGATCGCCGACCGGGACGAGTTCATCGAGGCGAAGATCGCCGAGCATCACCGCCAGCCGCCTTATTTCCGCTACATGGAGGCGTATAACCTGGAGGGTGCTTCGGCCGTGCCGGAGCCTCTGCCGCCGCAGGCGCTGGCTACCAGAGAATTCCTCGCCGCGGCCGGCCGGGCCACGGTGCTGGACGTGCGCAGTGCCTCTGCCTATCTCGGCGCGCACCTGCCGGGCAGTATCGCGATCCCGGAGCACATGATCGCGAGTTTTGCCGGCTGGTTCTTCGCCCCGGAGGACGAGCTGGCGCTGGTGGCCGAGAGCGCGGACCAGGCCGGCCGCGCGGCCACGGCGCTGGCCCGGATCGGCTACGACCGCATTGCCGGTTTCCTCGCGCCCTCGCTGGCCGGCTGGGCCGCCGCCGGGCAGGTGTTCGGCAGCCTGAGCGTGGTCGATACCGATGCCGTGCAGGAACGGGTGGAATCAGCGCCCGGCGACTGGCTGCTGCTGGACGTGCGTGACGACGACGAGGTGGCAGAGGGCCGCGTGCCCGGCGCCCGCCATGCCTACGTGGGCGAACTGCCGGAGGCGCTGAAGGAGTTCGACCGCGGACTGCGTTACACGGTGATGTGCGGCAGCGGCAGCCGCGCCACCATCGCGGCCAGCGTGATGCGGCGCGAGGGGTTCGAACACGTGGATCTCTATCTGGGTTCGGTCTCGGCCTGGACCAGCCAGGAACTCGGTCTCGACAAGGCGTCCTGAACAAAGCCCCGCCGGCCGGGCAGGATGGTGCCCGGCCCCGCCCGTCGCCTCTGCGCTATAGTGACCGGATGACTGACGGTGACGACGAAGCCGGCGACGATGGCGCCGGGCGCCTGTTCTCGGCCGGCGAGAACGTCTGGCGGACCGCCCGTGCCGAGAGGTTCGCCTGGCTGATCGACGGCGAGGACTACTTCCGCGCGGTGCGGGAGAGCATGGAGGCGGCGGAGCGCGAGATCCTGATCGTCGGCTGGGACATCGACAGCCGCATCGAGCTGATCCGCGACGAGGACCATCCCCTGTATCCGAGCCCGCTGGCCGAGACGCTGCAGTCGCTGGCCGATCGGAAGGATGCGCTCCGGGTATACGTCCTGTCCTGGGACTTCGCGATGGTCTACGTGCTGGAGCGCCAGCTGCTGCCGGCGGCCCGGTTCGGCTGGGACGACTATGACCGGCTGCACTTCCGTCTGGACGGCGAGCACGCCACCGGCGCCAGCCAGCACCAGAAGTTCATCGTCATCGACGGCCGTCTGGCCTACATCGGCGGCTTCGACATCACGAAGAGCCGCTGGGATACACGGGCGCACGCGGCGGACGATCCGCGTCGGGTCAACGAGGCCGGCGGCAGCTACCGGCCTTTCCACGACGTGCAGGCGCTGGTGACCGGCGAGCCGGCCCGCCACCTGCGCGACCTCGGCTCCTTCCGCTGGCAGAATGTCACCGGCGAGCCGCTGCCGGAAGCCCCGGAGGGCGATACGCCGGACGTCGACGCCCTCTGGCCGAAAGACGTTCCCGTCCGCGCCGAAGACATACCGGTCGGCCTGGCCCGCACCTGGGCGGCGAAGGACGGCACCGACACCATCAGGGAGGTGGAGCGGCTGTTCCTGGACATGATCGCCGCCGCCGAGTCCTCCATCTACATCGAGAACCAGTACTACACCTCGGATACGATCACCCGCGCCCTGTGCGACCGCCTGCAGGAGGACGACGGCCCCGAGGTGGTCATGGTGCTGCCCGGCGAGACCTCCGGCTGGCTGGAGCAGGCCACCATGGACGTGCTGCGCAATCAGGCGCTGCAGCGTCTCCGGGACAGCGACGACCACGGCCGTCTGCGCATCGTCTCGCCGGTCGCGGACGAGCTGGGCGACATCTGCATCAACGTGCACGGCAAGGTGATGGTGGTGGACGAGCGCTGGGTGCGCATCGGCTCCGCCAACCTCAGCCGGCGTTCCATGGGTCTCGACAGCGAATGCGACCTGGTTGCCGAGGACGCCTCCGGCGAGGCGCCGGCGGCGCTCCGGGCGGACCTGCTGGCGGAACACCTCGGGGCCGAGGAAGAGGCCGTGGCGGCGAGCATCGCCGAGCGCGGCCTGCTCGCCACGCTGGACAGATTCGGCGGCGGCGCACGGCGTCTCGAACCGCTGGACGCCGACGGCAGCGATATCGACGGCATGCTGAAACCGATCGCGAAGATCGCCGACCTGGAGCGTCCCGTCGAGCAGGCCTGGGACGAACTGGTGGACGGTGTCACGGCCTCGGGCACCGGCGGGAGCGATGCAGACGAAGGTGCCGGCGCGGAGACCGGCGCCCTGCGCCGCTACCTCGAGGTACTCACCCACCGCTCCGTCGGCTGGGGGTTCCTGGCACTGCTGATCGTCCTCGTCGGCGGACTCGCCATCTGGCAGGCGCGCGGCGCCGGCGACGGCTTCGATCCGATGGCGCTGCTCGAGAGGCTGCGGGCCTCCGCGTCCCACCCGCTGGCGCCCATCGCCGTGATCCCTGCGTTCGTAGCCGGCAGTCTCGTGGTGGCACCGGTCACCGGCATGATCGCGCTCTGCGCGCTGCTGTTCGGGCCGTGGGTGGCCTCGGCGTCCGCCATCGCCGGCACACTCACCGCCACCGTGGTCAATCACGCCATCGGTCGCTATCTGGGCAACGCCGTGGAGGGTCGCGTCCCGCGGGCCGTCACCGTGCGCATGAAGGCGCTGGGCCGCTCGTCGGATCCCTGGTCCCTGGCCGGTCTGCGGCTCATCCCCATTGCGCCGTTCACCGTCATCAACCTGCTGGCCGGCGCGTCCCGGGTGAAACTGCGCGACTTCCTGCTCGGTACGCTGATCGGCATGGGACCTGGGACGGTGCTCATCTGCTTCAGCGTGGACCGGGCGCGGGCGGCGCTCGCCGGCGAGCCGGTGTTCGAGCCCTGGGTGCTGGCGGTGATCGCGGCGGCGGGCATCGCCCTCATCGGCCTGCGCGTGCTGCAGCAGCGCCGGAAGCGATGACGGATCGGCGCGTTCGCATCGTCAGCTACAACGTGCACGCCTGCATCGGCCGGGACCGGCGCTTCGCGCCGGAGCGCATCGCCGGGCTGCTGCAGGAACTGGAGGCCGACTTCGTCGCCCTGCAGGAGGTCGAGGATCGGCCCTGGGGAGACGGGACGGTCAGCGACTACCTGGCCGAGTGCCTCGACATGCACCCGCACCGGGGCGCCACCCTGTACCGGGGCGATGCCCGCTACGGCAACCTGCTGCTCGCGCGGGAGCCGGCCGTGGCGCACCGTCTGCACGACCTGTCCGTGGGACCACGGGAGCCCCGCGGCGCGATCGAGGCGGATTTCCTCGTGGCCGGACGGAAGCTGCGGCTGTTCGTGACCCACCTGGGGCTGCGAGGCGGAGAGCGCAAACGGCAGCTCGAGCTCCTGCGGCCCGAGCTGGAGCGCGACGATGCCGACATCCGGGTACTCGCCGGCGACATCAACGAGTGGCGGCCCGGCGCCGCCGGCAATCGTATCCTGCCCGCCGTGCTGGATCCGGCACCGCTGCCGCGCACCTTCCCGGCGGGTGCGCCCCTGTTCGCACTGGACCGGATCTATGTCACGCCCGGTGACGTGGTAGCGGAACTGCAGGTGGTGAAGACGCCGGCGGCGCGGCGGGCGTCGGATCATCTGCCGCTGGTGGCCGACCTGGCAGTCCTGCAGCAGGCTCCGGATCAGTAGATGCCGGAATTGCCACCCGCCCCCGGCGCGCCTAGCCTGACCCTGAACATTCCACAATGCTGCAGCAGGAGGGCTCGATGAGCCTTGTCAATCTGATCGTGTTCGTGGCGCTGCTGGCCGTGGTGGTAACGCTGGTACTGGGGCTGCGCTCGATGGGCCGCGGCGGCGAGTACGACGAGACCCACTCCGAGAAATTCATGTGGGAGCGGGTCGGCCTGCAGGCGCTGGCCGTCGCGTTGCTGATTGCGGCGCTGCTCCTGATGAACGCCTGACCCGCAGCAGGCTTCAGGCGTCGCCGCCCGAGTCCTTCACCCGCTCGTGCAGGCCCGCGAGCAGGTCGGTGCGGGCGATGATGCCCACCACCCGGTCGCCCTCGACCACCGGCAGGCTCTTCAGCCGCCCCGGCACCATCTTCTCCAGCACGTGGCTGAGTGCCTCGTCCGGGGCCACGCTCACGCAGTCCTTCGTCATGACGGCGCTCACGGGCATGGCCAGGATCTCGTCGAAGTGGGGGATCATGGACGACGGCTTCAGCAGGCAGGCCTCCAGCAGATCGAACTCGCTGACCATGCCCAGGAGCACGTCGTTGGCCACCACGGGGAAGGAGCCGAGGTGGGTCTCCTCGAAGCGCTCGCGCAGCTCGGAGAGGGTCAGTGCGGGGTCCACCGTGACCGGGTCCGGGGTCATGACGTCGCGGGCGCAGAGGGAAAGGAAGGGGACCATACGGGGCTCCTCGGTTGGCGGTCAGAGTATAGCGGCCGGGGCCCCTACTCGCCCAGGCGGGACTGCAGGTAGGTGACGGCGCTGGCGAGTGTGGCGAGCCTGGGATAGTCCCGGGGCGGGATGTCGACGCCGAGTTCCTCGTGCAGGCCGATGGCGAAGTTCAGGAAGTCCATGGAGTCGAAGTCGA
>CAYQZN010000003.1:0-32672 GCA_964421805.1 uncultured Woeseiaceae bacterium | reverse complement strand
AGCGGTATTCCAGCAGCGCCCGCGTGATGTTCGGTATGCGCAGGTTCAGCAGCGGGAAGATGAACAGCTCGTCCCAGAAGATGTGCCCGCGGTAGGCCTCGCCGTGGAGCCCCCGCGCCGGCACGCTCACATCCAGGTCCATCGCAATCGGTGAGCAGGTCTGCAGGAGGTGGAAAACGTGGAGGCGCAGGATGCGTTCCGTCCGGCCGCCTTCCTCGCTGTCGTCGTGGGTGATCTCGAAGGCGAAACGCCGCCACAGGTGGTCCCAGATCACCTCGTGTTCCCGGCACAGTACGCCGATCCTGGGCATCGCGGCCGCATCCTTGCAGGCCTCCCGGTCGGGCCGGTAGATGGCGGCATCCCGCGAGGTGTAGAGTGCAACCAGCTTCTCCACCACCAGCGGCTCGTGGCGCTCGACGTCCAGGTGGAAGACCTGGGCGATGTAGTCGCTGCGCTCGTCGATGTCCGGGATGGGGTCCCACAACTCCTCGTCCCGGTAGAAACGGGTGGAGGCCGCCTCGCTGATCACGAGCCCCGAATCGCTGGTCCGTGCCGTCAGCGCGATCGTGCGCCGATCGACCACCCGCACGTCACGGGTCTGCAGATGGCGGCTCGCCAGTTCGCTGTAGCGTTCGACGCCGTCGTTGCGCACCCGGCCGTCGAGCGCGCTCCGTACGCGGAGGCCGCCGGACCAGTTCAGGGGCACGAACCGGGTGTGCAGCGCGGCCGCGTGCATGCGGTCCATGTGGACGAAGCGCCACTGCGCAATCCGGGTCTCCCGACCCCGGTGGTCGGCGAAGGTGACGTCGCGGCGCAGCACGCCCCTGGCGAGCTCCAGGGCCTGGTGGTATTCGAGGATCTCGACCTCGTCGAGGGACAGCCAGTCGTCGTCACCGATGGCGAATGCGAGCGGCAGCCAGTTCGGCACGTTCACCAGCGACTCGTTGACGACGGTCTTGCCCGCGATCTCCGTGGCGAGCCGGTTATAGCAGCCGGCGACGTAGGTGCCCGGATAATGATGCGTGCCCGCCCGCTCCTCGGGCGCGGCACCGCGGCTCGCGAAATAGCCGTTGCCGGTGGTGCACAGGGCCTCGCGCAGGCGTTGCTGGCCCGGCCGGTAATCCTCGTAGACGAATTCCCAGCCGCTCATGCCGCAGAGCACCCTCGCCGGCACAGCCAGCATAGCAGGCGGCGCACCGCATCGACGTCCGTGAGCGTGAGAGACGCCACTGTCTCCCCGGGTTCCCGGCCCACGGCGATGCCGATGCCGCGATCCTCGAGGACGGCGAAGGCGTCCTCGTCGGTCACATCGTCACCGATATAGATCGGAGTCGTGGCCGGGTCTTCCGCCAGCTCCATTACGTCGAGGAGCAACCGCAGGGCCTCGCCCTTGTCCCAGTCGATATCGGGCACGAACTCGAAGATCTTCTTGCCGCCCCGCTTGCGCAGTTCGGGATGCCGCACGGCGATCTGGTCGACCGCCTGCTCGATCTCCTCGCGCCGCTCGTCTTCGGCCAGCCGGTAATGCACGGCGACGGCGAAGCGCTTCCGCTCGACGAACGCGCCCTCGACGTCGCGGAGGCGCTCCTCCATGGCATCGGCGGCCTCGGCAAGGGCGGGCAGGGCGTCCCGGGCCGCCTCCGGGCTGTGCTTGCCTCCGTCCGGGAGGAGGATATCGAAGCCGTGACTGCCGGCGTAGACCAGCCCGTCGATGCCGACCCGCTCGCGGACATCGGCGAGATCGCGGCCGCTGATGACGGCGGTCCGGAAGCTGCGGGACACCTGGCCGAGCACGGTCCGCATCGATTCGCCAAGGACCGCATCGGAGGGCCGGTCCACGATGGGCGTGAGGGTGCCGTCGAAATCGAGGAACAGGGCAGGGGTGCGAGTGCCCAGACGCTCTCGCAGCGCCTCGAGCGGCAGCCCGGAAACACCTGCCGCCGCGCCGCTGTCTCCCCCGGTCTCGTTGGCGCTCAGCTCTGCAAGCGAGCTGACGACCCGGTGGGCACCTCTTCGGGCGAGGGCCTGCGCCTGCTGCTCCCGTGCCCGGTTCAGCCCGATCACGCAGCCGTAACCGGCCCGGCGGGCGGCCTCGACGCCGGCCACGGCATCCTCAACCGCGATACAGTCGGCCGGCGTCACATCCAGATCGTCGGCCGCCGCCAGGAAGATGTCGGGGGCGGGTTTGCCTGCCAGGTGGCGCTCTTCCACGTCCCTTCCGTCCACCTTGCCGTCGAAGCACTCGGCGGCGCCCGCCGCGGTCAGCAGGGCCGCGCAGTTCCGGCTCGACGACACCACGGAGGCACAGAGTCCCATGCAGCGCGCGAGGCACAGGAAGTCCAGGGAGTCTTCGTAGACCTCCACACCCTCCTGGTCGAGCAGCTCGAGAAAGAGTTCGTTCTTCCGGTTGCCCAGTGCCTGGACGCTGTCATGGCCCGGCGGGTCGTCCGGGCCGCCTTCGTCCAGCGCGATTCCCCGGGCACGCAGGAAGTCCCTGACGCCGTCGTAACGGGGTTTGCCGTCCACGTAGCGCAGGTACTCCGGATCGATCTCGAAAGGGCGGTAACGCCGACCGTCACCGTCTGCCTCTTGCCAGCGGGCGTGCAGGAACTCGTCGAACGCCCGCTTCCAGGACCGCGCGTGCAGGTCCTGGCTGCGGGTGATAACACCATCGAGATCCAGCACTACCGCCTGGTAGTCCTGCAGACTGAAGCTCTCCGCGTGCGTGTTGGCCTGTACGCTCACGCCTGGAGTCGTGAGGCGACGAAATCCCAGTTCACGATCTCCCAGAAAGCGTCGAGATAGCTCGCCTTGTCGTTCCTGTAGTCGATGTAATACGCATGCTCCCAGACGTCGCAGGTGAGCAGCGCGACGCGGCCGTGCATCAGCGGCGTCTCCGCGTTGGGCGTCGTCTCGATGGACACGACGCCGCTGCCGGTGTCGATCAGCCAGACCCAGGCGGATCCGAATGCCTTCTTGCCGGCATCGCTGAAGGCCTCGCGGAAGGCGTCGAAGGACTCGAAACTGCTGTCGATGGCGTCCGCCAGCGCGCCGGTGGGCCGTCCGCCGCCGTCCGGGCTCATGCAGCGCCAGTAGAAATCGTGGTTCCAGGTCTGCGCGGCGTTGTTGAACAGGTCACCCGCGCCGGCGTTCGCGACGATCTCGTCGAGCGCGCTGTTCTCGAACTCGGTCCCCGCTATCAGGTCATTCAGGTTATCGACGTATTTCCGGTGGTGCTTGCCCCAGTGGTATTCGAGGGTCTCCTCCGAGATGTGTGGTGCCAGCGCATCCATGGCGTAGGGCAGATCGGGTAGTTCGTGTTTCATGCTTGCTCTCCTTCGATGTCGGTGCATTCCTCGGTTCTTTCGCGGATGCGGCGATAGTCCTCCAGGTCGAACAGTTCCGTACCGGGCGTCTTCACCGCAGCGGCGGCACCGGCCACACCGCTGTGAACCGCGTCGCGCAGAGAGCCGCCGGTGGCAAGTTCGTGCACGCAGGCGGCCACGAAACTGTCCCCCGCGCCGACGGGGCTTCGCGGCTCCACCCGGGGCGGTCGAAATCTCACCTGATCGTCGCGGGTGGTGAGGAGGGCGCCGTCGGCGCCGAGCGTGATCACGAGCGCCCGCACGTCCGACTCCGCCGCGAGTCCGCGAGCGATTTCCCGCACCTCGGCCGCGCCGGGGTCGTCGGCTCCGACCAGCGCGGTGAATTCGCGCCGGTTGCACTTGACCAGGTACGAGCGCTCCCGCAATGCGGCACGCAGCGGGGCGCCGTGGCTGTCGAGGACGAAGCGGATGCCCCGCTCGCTGGCCGCACGTGCGAGCCGGGCATAGAAATTGTCGTCGACCCCGGGCGGCAGGCTGCCGCTGGCGACGAGCCAGTCGGGACAAGGCTCGTGATCCAGCACGGCGTCCAGAGCGAGCTGCGCCTCGTCCTCGCCGAGTTCGGGTCCGGGCATCACGAAATGAAACAGGGCCCCTTCGTCACGCACCCAGACCGAGATACCTTCCCGGACCGTGCCCCGGATCGGCAGTCGCCGTCGTGGGACGGAGCGCTCCTGCAACAGGCTCTCGAGGCGAGCGCCGATGACGTCGTCACCCGGGAACAGGGCGCAGACGTCGCCGCCAAGGCGCCTGATACCCCGCGCAACGTTGATACCGCCGCCGCCGGGCTCCCGGCGGACGGTCTCGCTGCGCAGCTTCTTGCCCGGCACGAGGCTGTCCACGCTGAGGCCGATGTCCAGTGTGGGGTTCATCGTGAGCGTCATTACGCTGTCCATTCAGGCGGTCTCCGACATCGCCATGGTCGTCAGTATCGGAGCCGGTGCGGCGCCCTGCATTGCGCTTCCTCAATGATCGTCCCGGCATGCGGCGCGTTGCGAAATGCGAATGACCGTCGCAACCGGCTTCCTGTCGGCCGGGCCACCATCACCCGCGAACTCAACTGGTGCCGCAAGGAGGGGCGCATGGAGGTGGAGATCGCCCACGACGGCATGTAGCGTTTCCTGCGCTGGCGTCGGGCAGGGCAGACAGTCCGGCGGGATTGGTATAACCTCCGCGCACCATGGCTGCCCGCCTGCGATTACCCAAATGGCCTACACTGAACCTGGAACGAGAGTTCAAGGGGACGGTGTGCGGCGTCGACGAAGCGGGCTACGCGCCCATCGCGGGACCGGTGGTCGCCGCCGCCGTCATCCTCCCGCCGGGGGCCAAGCCGCGCACGCTGCGGGGCCTCACGGACTCCAAGCTCCTGTCGGCCGGAGAACGCGACCACTATGCCGAACGGATCAGGCGCATAGCGGTGTCGGGCATCGGCGTCGCGACGGTGGCGGAAATCGACGAGTTCAACATCTACCGGGCCAATCTCCTTGCCATGCAGCGCGCCGTCGAGGCCATGGGCGTGGCGCCGGATGCCGCGCTGGTGGACGGCCGGGCCGCACCTGGCCTGGCCTGCCCGGTGAAAACGTTCGTCAAGGGCGATCGCCGCTCGCTGTCGATTGCGGCGGCCTCGGTGCTGGCGAAGGTCGCCCGCGACCGGCTCATGCACGAGCTGGAGTCTGACTTTCCCGGCTACGGATGGAAGACCAACGTGGGCTACGGCACGGACGAGCACTATCTCGGTCTGCTCCGACTGGGACCCACCGTCCACCACCGACTCAGTTTCGCGCCTCTGAATACCCTGTTCGCCGACGGCGGCAGCGGCGTGGCGCGCTATCGTTTCGAGCCGGTGGCCGGGCCGGGTGATCCGGCGCACATCGAGCTGCTGCAACTGCGCCAGGACCTGCATGCCGTATTCGACGGCGACGGCTGCCATCTCGGGCAGGTGAAGAACCTGCGCGGGCGCTGGACCTTCCAGTCTGTCGGCTACGACAGGGACGGGAAACTGCTGGCGGGCGAGGGCCCCTGCGCGCGCCTGCACGGGCACGCAGTGGAGGAACCGGCGGCCGCAACGGTGCGCCGCCTGTTCTCGGCGCTGGTCAGCTGAGCGGCTGGCAGTCGGGACAGAACCAGGCGCTTCGGCCGGAGACCGTAATGTGCCGCAACCGGGCGCCTCGGCGCGGGCAACGGCCGCCCTCGTGTCGCCGGGGCAACAGGAAGGACTTCACGCTGCCCCTGCGGCCTTCCGCCTGCCGGCGGCATTGCTCCTTCGACAGAGACAGCGCATCGGGTCCCAGCTCGTGTGCCTCGATGAAGGCGGATAACGAGCCGCTCTCCGACACCCTGCCCAGCTTTCGCGGCGCCACGTACGCGAGGCTGCCGCCGTCGCCAAAGAAGAACCGGCAGGCCGTGTATTCGGGAGGCGGGCGGCCATCCCCGGAGTACGCCAGTTCCCCGGTCATGCCGAAGTGCAGTACGAGCTAGCTGTCCCGGTTGCCGAGTTGCATGAACAGGAACATCCGGGAGTTCGGGCAAAACGCTCCTCCTCAGGCATCCAGCATTTCCGCCAGCCGCGCGGCGTTCCGCGGCGCATGACCGGCCTCGTCGTTGTCGAAATAGCAGTAGACGTCCAGCCCCCGCTCCCGCCAGGCGGAGATGGCGCCGGCCCAGCCGGCCAGGGCCTGCGCATCGTAGCTCCCCTGGTAGGCGCCGTCGGGCCCGTGCAGCCGGATGTAGACGAAATCGGCCGTGATCTCCTTCGGGGAGACTTCGCCCGCGAGATTGTAGATGCAGAAGGCGGCGCCGGCTTCGCGGAGCGCCGAGTAGGTTTCCCCTGCATGCCAGCTCGGATCGCGGAACTCGAAGGCGTAACGATGCTCGCCCGGCAGCTGCCGCAGGAAAGAGGCCAGCCGGTCGGCGTCGCGGTGCCAGCGCGGCGGCAACTGGAACAGGACCGGGCCCAGCGTGGATCCGAGCGCTTCCACCCGGCCGAGGAACCGTTCCAGACTCTCTGCCGGGTCCTTGAGCTTTTTCATGTGGGTGATGTAGCGGCTCGCCTTCACGGCGAACACGAAATCGTCGTGCACCATGTCGCGCCACTGCTCCAGTTGCTCCCGTGCCGGCAGCTGATAGAAGGAGTTGTTCAGCTCCACGGTGGCGAACCGGCGTGCATAGAAGGCCAGCCGCTCGCCGGTGGCCAGACCCTCCGGATAGAAAGCGTCTTCCCAGTGGCCGTACGACCATCCGGAGGTGCCGATACGAGCCCGTCCGCGGCCGTCGGCGGCGCTGCCTTTCGCTGTCTGTCGTTCGGCGCTCACGCCGTCCCTCGTCCTGGCGGAAGATCAGCTCGCCTTGTTGTCTTCCTCCGCGTAGGCATTCAGCCGGTTGTACAGGGTCCTGAGGCTGATGCCGAGGATCTCGGCCGTTGCGGTCTTGTCGTTATTTTCCCGCTGCAGGGTGGCAAGGAGGAGGGTTTTCTCCGCCTCGTATACAGAGGCACCGACCTGCACCCGGATGTAATCGCCCGCAAGGGCCGGCTCCGCGGAGAGCGGGGGCAGGTGCCTGCTCCGGATGATGCCGGGCGAGAGCAGGAAGGCCCGCTCGACCAGACTCTGAAGTTCGCGCACGTTGCCGGGAAACGAGTAGCTCGCCAGCGAGGCGAGTGCATCGCTGCTGAAGGTCTTCGCGGTGCTTTCACGCTCGTTCAGGCGATCGAGGAAGTGGCGCGCCAGCCCTTCGATGTCGTCGTCACGTTCGCGCAGGGCGGGCATGTCGATCGGGAAGCGGGCGATGCGGTAGTACAGGTCCTGGCGCAGCCGGCCCTCGCGGATGGCTTCCTGCGGATCCCGATTGCTCGCGGTGATGATGCGCACGTCCACCGTGATATCGGTCTCGCCGCCCACGCGCCGGAAGCAGCCGCTCTCGAGCACCCGCAGGAGCTTGACCTGGTGTTCCGTCGGCATCTCCGTGATCTCGTCCAGGAAGATTGTCCCGCCGTCTGCCTGTTCGAACAATCCCCGGTGGCAGCGAGTGGCGCCGCTGAAACTGCCGCGCTCATGGCCGAACAACTCGCTCTCGCAGAGATCCGGAGGAATCGCCGCGCAGTTCTTCGCGATGAAGGGGCCGTCTGCCCGGGTGCTGAAGCGGTGCAGGGTCCCTGCGGCCAGATCCTTGCCGGTGCCGCTCTCGCCGGTGAGCAGCACCGAGGTGTCCACGCCGGCCACCTTGCGCAACACCTGGAAAAGAGCGCGCATGGCTGCGGAGCTGCCGCGAAGATCGCCGAACTGGTCGAGCGGGGCCACGTTGCCGTTCGCGGGGGGGCGGCGGCGGAATTTCGTGGCGCGCTCGGTGAGGCCGTGCAGCACCCCGGCCAGGAAGTCTCCGTCGAAGGGTTTCGCGAGGAAATAGCCCGCCCCCTTCGACATGCCTTCCCGGATCCTGCGCGGCGTGTCGTGCTCATGCATGAGGAGTATCTCTTCGCACTCCACCAGGCCCGGATGATCCAGCAGGGCGACGCCATCGTCTTCGCCCACCTCGAGAGCAACCAGCGCGACGCGGGGCGTCACCTCCTCGAGTTGCTCGACGGCGTCGCCCGCGGAGGTGGCGACGCACACCTGGAATCCGTAACCGCCCAGCGCCTGCTCGAGGGCCCGGTTGTGGTCCGGGTCGTCATCGATGATCAGTGCGACCGGCGCGGCCGGCTCGCTGCGTCTCCTCGGGGCGGGCCTTGGCTGCCCATTGCGGTGGTCCACGCCGGGGGTAATGCTCTCCACCGTTCCGGCGCCGCTCCGTAGACTCGACTGTGCGTCCTGCATACCGCTCCTTTCGCATGACTGCTTTCTGGAACCCCGCCAGGAGCGTTCCCCCGGCCCCGTGGCTGCAACATGGCATGCGCCCGGTCCGGCGGCATTGCGTTTTCTCAAGCTGCGCGCCCGACCGGCGTTGCGGATTCGCAATGTGAGGGGTCGCAGGCGGTGCTAAGAGAGACAGATGCGATCCAGGCAGCCGAGACCGCGCCGACCAGCCCCGGCGGTCCGGTATTCCTGCGACCGGGCTGGGAAGGAAGCGCCTTGAATCGGCATCCCGGACAATCTCCGCAATCTCCGCAATCGCCGCAATCTCCGCAATCGTCACACTCGTCCGGGAGCCGGAACGGCGGTCCGGGTCAGGCTCTGGCCTGGTGGCGGCACGCGCTGTGGCTGCTGCTGGTCGTGGCGGTGGCCTGGTACTGGTTCGGCAGCGGCACCGGGCAGGGCGCGGCAGAGATTTCATACACGGAGTTCAAGAGCCGGGTCGCGGACGGCGAAGTGGCCGCCGTCACGTTCCGCGGCGAGGTACTGACCGGTCGCTTCGCGGAAGGGATGGAGGCGGAGGGCGAGACGGACAGAGAGACGGACGCCGCCGGGCCGCAACGCTTCCGCACCGCACTGCCGCCGATCGGCGATCCGAAGCTGATCGGACTTCTGGAGGAGAACGGGGTCACGGTGCGGGCCGAACCCCAGGAACCGGCCTGGTGGATGCGGGCGCTGGTGGGCATCCTGCCGTGGCTGCTCATACTCGGCCTCATCTGGTATGCCGCGCGCCGCATGCAGGAGCGCATGGCCGGCGGGCAGGGACCGGGTGGCATCTTCGGCTTCCGCCAGTCCCGCGCCAAACGCTTCAGGCACGGGGAGAGCGACATCACGTTCGACGACGTCGCCGGTCTCGACAATGCCAAGCGGGACCTGCAGGAGATCGCCGGTTTCCTCCGTGAGCCGAAGCGCTATCGCGCCCTCGGAGCCAAGGTGCCGCGCGGCATCCTGCTCATGGGCCCGCCGGGCACGGGCAAGACGCTGCTCGCCCGGGCGGTCGCCGGCGAGGCCGACGTGCCGTTCTTCAGCATCAGCGGCTCGGAGTTCATCGAGATGTTCGTCGGCGTGGGCGCCTCCCGGGTCCGCGACATGTTCAAGAGCGCGAAGGAGAATGCACCGTCGATCATCTTCATCGACGAGATCGACTCCGTCGGCCGCGCGCGCGGAACGGGCGTGGGCGGCGGCCACGACGAGCGCGAGCAGACGCTCAACCAGATACTGGGCGAGATGGACGGCTTCGAGCCCCACGAGGAGGTGGTGGTACTGGCGGCGACCAACCGCCCGGACGTGCTCGACCGGGCGCTGCTGCGGCCGGGCCGCTTCGACCGCAAGGTGACCCTGGACCTGCCGGACCGCCGTGCCCGGAAGGCCATCCTGGAGATCCACACCGCGAACATGCCCCTGGCCGACGACGTGGACCTGGAGCGCCTGGCCGCCCTGACCGTAACCTTCTCGGGCGCGGACATCGAGAACCTGGTGAACGAGGCGGCCCTGCTGGCAGGGCGCGAGAAGCGCGAGGAAATCGACATGCAGTCCCTGCTCGCGGCCCGGGACAAGGTGGTGCTCGGCGGCAAGCGGGAGATGCTGATCGAGGACGAGGAGAAGAAACTCATCGCCTGCCACGAGGCGGGGCACGCGGTGGCCGCGACATTCCTGGAGCACGCGGATCCGCTGGACAAGGTCACGATCATCCCACGCGGCCGCGCTCTCGGCGCCACCGAGCAGATACCGGACGAAGAGCGGCACAACCTGCCGGAGGACTATCTCCGCGACCGCATCGGCGTGATGCTGGGGGGAAGGGTCGCCGAGCAGCTCGTCTATGGCCAGGTCACGAGCGGCAGCGCGCAGGACCTCAAGCAGGCCACCGGACTCGCCCGGCGGATGGTGAGCCAGTGGGGCATGAGCGAGAAGCTCGGCGCCGCCGCCTTCTCCCGGGGCGAGGAACACGTATTCCTCGGCAAGGAGATGGCCCAGGAGCGGAATTTCAGCGAGCACACCGCCCGCATCATCGACGACGAGATCTGCAGCCTCGTCTCGGCCATAGAGGAGAGCGTGCAGGCAATCATGCAGGACAAGCGGGAGCGCCTGGAGGCCCTGACCTGCGCCCTTGTGGATGACGAAACGCTGGAGGCCGAAGCGGTCGAGGAGATACTCCGCGGCTGAGATGCCGCCTTGCTCAGCTCGAGCGCCAGCCGGTCGTAATCGACGATGGGCCATCCTCGCTTGCGCGGCAAAGTGAAATCGCAATGGGGATCGGGCGGGAGACTCGGCGCGGACGACGGAGCCCGAGGCCCGGTCCCACTGGAAAATTCTCCGGAATCCTTTAGTCTTGAACTGCGGGAAAGATCGGAAGGACGCCGGGGGTTGGTCCGGAGCCGTCAGTCGCCGGAAACCCGCCTATTGGCGCGATCGCAGTTGGGGACGGATACCATGGCGACCCGGGTTCTTCTGGCGGACGATCATGCATTAATGCGGGAAGGCCTCCGTTCGATCCTCGAGCGCGAAGCCGGGCTGGAGATCGTCGGAGAGGCTGCAAGCGGCCGTGAGGCCGTCGACATGTGCCGGGAACTCGTGCCGGAATTGGTCATCATGGACGTCGCCATGGGGGATCTGAACGGCATCGAGGCGACGCGTCGTATACGTGATCGGAATGACAGCGTGGGGGTGATTGCGCTCTCCAGCCACAACGACAGCCGTTTCATCGCCGAGATGCTCCGGGCCGGCGCCGCGGCGTACGTCCTCAAGGAGAATGCCTACTCGGAGCTGCGCCGTGCGCTGAAGGCGGTGAAGCGCGGCGACACCTACCTGTGTCCCGGGGCCGCGGGACAGGCCGCCATTCTCATCCGAGATCCGGAATCGGGCCGGGACACTCCCTGGCAGATGCTGGGGCCGCGCGAGCGCGAGGTGCTGCAGCTGATCGCCGAAGGACACAGCACCCCGGACATCGCCGAGAGGCTCTGCATCTCGGCCAACACGGTGGACACCCACCGGCGAAACATCATGCGCAAACTGGACCTGCACAACGTGGTCGAACTGACCCGTTACGCCATCCGCGAAGGACTGACCCGGGTCGACGACTGAGCCCGGCTATGGGCCAGCACCGGGACCAAGTGGCAGCATGAGCGCGAGAACCAGCTCAGGGCCGGACGGGCCCTCATTGTGAACGTCAGTCGGTCCCGTTCGCCGGAATCCGGATGGTGACCTCCATGCCGCCGCCGCTGCGGCGGGAGACCTCCAGCTCGCCGCCGAGGGCGAGCGCGCGACCGCGGATGGTGCGCAGCCCGAATCCTCCCACCTCCCGGGACTCGAGTTGTTCGAGGATGGCAACGTCGAAGCCGGGTCCGCGGTCGCTGACACTGACGATCAGCCGGCCGGCTTTCTCCTGCGCGCTGACCCGGGCTTCTCTGACCCCGGCGTGCTTCACCACATTCACGAGCAGCTCGCGCAGGCTCTGCATGAGAAACAGTCTCGGCGTCTCCGCGGGCTCCGTCCCGATCTCGCCGATATCGAGCTCCAGGGTCAGGCCGTGGTGCTCGTGGCTCCACCGGGAGATCCACTCGAGTTCCTCGTGCAGGCTCGCATCCGGATGCAGCGGCGGACTCAGTTCGTAGGAGAGGGTCCGGGTGAGATTCAGCGCGTCGTCCAGCAGCCGCATGGCGGTGGGCGGCGCCGTGGTGTCGTGCTGCTCGGCCCAGTCCTGCAGCTGGATTCGCGTCGCGAGCAGGCTTTGCTGCAGCCCGCCGTGCAGCACCTCGGACAGCCGCTTGCGTTCCTCGTGTTCGGCCCGGGAGAGGGCGAGCGTCAGGCGCTTGAGCTCGTTGGCCTGCTGCTCCAGCATGGCGGTGCGCCGGGCAACCAGCGTCTCCAGCTCGGCGTTGAGCGCTTTCTCCCTGGCGTGCGCTCTGCGCAGCGCCTCGCGCGCCTGCCGATGCTCCGTGACCTCCTGGGCGATCACGTTGATGCCGATCACCTCGCCGCGTCGGTCCCGCAGGGGATACCATTGTTCGATCCAGGCCCTTTCCTCGCCGGCCCGGGCCGCGGTCTCCCCGACGACCTCCCGGTCGAGCGCGGGCTCGCCCGTATCCAGGACGCGCTGCAAGTCTACGTTCACGATCTGCGCGAGGTCCGGCACCACCTCGTCCGGCCGCCGGCCGATATGGCTTGCCACGGGTACGCCGTTCATGTCCGCCATCCGCTGGTTGATGCGCGCGTAGCGCTTGTCACGATCCAGGAGACACAGCCCGACAGGCGCCGTCTCGTAGATGGTGTGCAGCTCCTCGGCCAGCGCTTCGGCAGGGGTGGTATCCGGCGCGTCGTGCAAACCGAGCCGGTCCCGCAACTGGTACTGCAGCGCACGCGAACGCACGGCCACGTACATGGCGGCAAGCAGGGTCTCCGGCCGCATGGGGCGGGGCAGGAGGGTGTGGTGACTGGCACGGATCCGTTCCATCGCCGAGGTGACCGTGGGCAGGGCGCCGGTGTCGCCGCCGGTGACGACGATCAGCGGCAACGCCGACCAGAGAGGCTGTGCCGCGAACCAGTCGCCGAGCCTCGCCACGATTTCCCCGGTCAGGCCCTCATCGCCGATCAGCAGCAGGCCGGCCCCCTCGTCCAGCTGTGCGGCGAGGTCGCCCGGCTCGCGGACGATGCGGGAGGGAATCTGGCAATAATCGAGCGCCGGCAGGAAGATGGCGTCGTCGTCGCTGGAGCCGGTCAGGCAGGCAACGATCGCCAGATCGTCCCGGTCCGCCAGGTCCGCCTTGACGGCCGGGGCGATGAGCGCACCTGCCGCGGGGCTCGCGGCCAGCGCGGGCCGCTCTTCGGCGCCCGTCTCGGACGAAGGAGGAATATCGGACGATTCGGTCATAGCCCTTCACCGGAACTTCCAGCGCTGCCGCGGCAGTCTGTACCGCGCAGGCCGACTCGTCAAACGCGCGCGGCCGCGGGCGGCGCACGGCCGATGAGGCGACCCGGTGCCGAGGGCGGCTGCAGGGACCGCCCGGGAAGCCTCAGACGAGCCCTCGCAAGACGTCTCACAGCGACAGCGTGATATAGACGATCTCCGGGTCGTCCGGAGAGGTGCGGCGCCGGAAGCCCAGGTCCTTCGCCAGGGCCAGCATGCCCCGGTTCTCGCGCAGCACCAAGCCGTCCATCTCCTCCAGGCGCCGCTCCCTCGCGACGTCGATCAGGCGCCGCAGAAGCTCCGTTGCCAGGCCGCGGTTCTGCCATTCATCGGAGACCACGATGGAGAACTCGCAGCCCCGGCCGTCCAGGTAGGTTACGTAGCGGGCGACGCCGACCTGGCGCTCGGCGCCGTCGACGTCGGCGAGCGCGATGAGCGCCATCTCGCGGTCGTAGTCGATCTGGGTGAAGCGAGAGAGCATCGCCGGCGTCAGCTCTTTCATCGCGTACATGAAGCGCAGGTACTTCGAGCGCTCCGACAGGCTGCTGACGAATGTCTGCTCGAGCCGCGCATCCTCGGGCCGGATGGGACGGATCACCAGCGGCGTGCCGTCCCGCAGCACGTGCTCGCCGACCAGGCTGCTGGGGTAGGGGTGGATGGCCATGTGGCCGTATTCCCGCGCGGAGGCGGGACTCTCGCGCAATACCACCCGCGCATCGAGCGCGACGGCATTGTTCTCGTTCACCACCAGCGGGTTGATGTCGAGTTCCTCGATCCAGGGGAGTTCGCAGACCATGTCGGAGAGACGCAGGATCACGTCTTCCAGCGCCCGCCGGTTGGCCGGCGGCTTGCCGCGGAATGCGTCCAGGTAGCGTGAGGCCCGGGTCTCCTCGATCATACGGCGGACGAGGAAACGGTTCAGCGGCGGGAGGCCGACCGCCCGGTCGCGGATCACTTCCACCAGGGTCCCGCCCAGGCCGACCGTGACCGCCGGGCCGAAGACCGGGTCGTTCATGACGCCCAGCATGATCTCCCGGCCGTTCCGGGGACGCCACATGCGTTCCAGCAGCACGCCGCCTATGCGCGCATCGGGCATGCGCTCGCTCACCGAGCGCACGAGTTCCCGATAGGCGGTGCCCAGCTCGGCCCCGTTGGCGATGCCGAGCCGCACGCCGTCCACGTCCGATTTGTGCGAGATGTCGGGTGAGTGGATCTTCATCACCAGCGGGAATCCCAGCTGCTCGCCCAGGATGAGTGCCTCACGCGCACTCCCGACGGGCACGCTCTCCAGTATCGGGATGCCGAATGTCCTGAGCAGGGCCTTGGATTCGATCACGTCCAGCACGCGGCGATCCTCCGCGAGGGCAGCGTCGATGATCAGGCGCGCGCCCTCCCGATCCGGCGCCTCGCGCCGTCCCAGCGGCTCGGGCACCTGCAGCAGCATCTTCTGGTTGGCCCGGTGGGCGGCCACCGCGGAGAAGGCCTCGACAGCGGCCTCGGGCGTCGCGTAAGTGGCGATGCCGCGGGTGCGGAAGGCCTCCCGGCTGGGCTCCATCGAGCGCCCGCCCATCCAGCAGGTAAGCACGGGTTTCTTCGTCTGCGTCACGATGTCCGCTACGGCTTCCGCCACGGGTTCCGGCTCGGTCATCGCCTGGGGCACGAGAATGGCCAGCACACCGTCGCAGCCGTCGTCCTCCAGCACGAATTCGAGAGCCTTCGCATAGCGGTCCGCGCCGGCGTCTCCCAGCACGTCGACCGGATTGCCGCCGGACCAGGCGCGGGGGAGGGCGCCGTCCAGCTTCTGCCGGGTCTCTGCCGACAGCTTCGCCAGCGGCAGACGCTTGTCGGCGAGGAAGTCCGCGGCCATGACGCCAGGGCCGCCCCCGTTGGTGATGATGGCGAGCCGCGGCCCGCGGGTGCGCACACCCGTGTGCAGGGTCTCGGCCACGGCGAAGAAATCCACGTAGTTGTGCACCCGCACCACGCCGGCGCGGCTGACGGCCGCGTCGAAGACGTCGTCGGAGCCGACCATCGCGCCGGTGTGGGAGATCGCGGCCTGGCCGGCGTCGGCGTGGCGCCCGGCCTTCATGACGATCACCGGCTTGGCGCGGGAGGCAGCCCGCACGGCGCTCATGAAACGGCGCGCGTCGTGGATGCCCTCGACGTAGAGCATGATCGCGCGGGTTGCCGGATCTACCACCAGGTAGTCCAGGATCTCGCCGAAGTCCACGTCCGCCGCCGTGCCGCTGGAGACCACGCAGGAGAAACCGATGTTGCGCGGTGCCGCCCAGTCGAGGAGGGCGGTGCACAGCGCCCCGGACTGGGAGACCAGCGCGATATGGCCTTCCCGCGCCATGATCTGGCTGAAACTCGCGTTCAGCCCGGCGTCGGGACGCAGGATGCCGAGACAGTTGGGACCGATGAAGCGGATGCCATGGCGCCGTGCCGCCGCCAGGGCGTCGGCCTCCAGCTGCCGTCCCTCGGGACCGGCCTCGCGGAAACCGGCCGAGAGGATCACGGCCACCGGGACGTCCGCCTCGCCGCATTCGTCCAGCACGCCGGGCACGGCGGCCGCGGGGGTCACGATGACTGCAAGATCCACCTCGCCTTCGATGTCCCGGACGCTGCCCACGCAGGCATGACCCTGGACCGAGTCGTGGGCCGGATTCACGGGGTGGATAGGGCCTTCGAAGCCTCCCTCCAGGAGATTACGGTAGGTCACAGTGCCGAGCGAACCGGGCCGCTCGCTGGCGCCGATGAGCGCTACGGAGCGGGGTTCGAACAGGGGCGAAATCTCGGCCGTGGTGGCGCCGCGGCGTGCCATCAGTTACGTCCTTACGGGTGTGAATGGGAGGCGGAGCGCAGAGGGTAACCGGAATCCGCAGCGGCCGCACCGCCGGCAGGCAACGGGGCCGGCCGCTGCATCGGCGTGGTGGCCCTGACCGACGCCGGGCGAGTCGGTGACGCTGCTGCAGACCCGCGACCGGGCACTCGTCGCCGCGTTCCGTGCAGCGGTGGCGTCGCCCGGCACGGGACTGCGATTCTGTTGACGAGGCAGCCGATCCACGACCGGTGGAGGTCTGTCCCGATTTCGGGGAGGCGGGATTCCGTTTCTGAGGGCCTTAATGACCCCCGCCATAACCGCGCATAATGTATATTATGTTAAATAACGTAGGTCGCTCGACCAGGATCAATCCCATGGCGTCTGCTCCAGACGCGCTCCTGCTGATCTGCTGGATGTCGCCTATACCGTTATCCATCAATAATTAAGCCGGCGTTTCTCAAGTGCTCTCTCAAGCCGTAGCACTGCTCCGGACCTCGTCAGCGACGCTCAGGAGAACGGCCAGGTCCACTGCTGCAGATCCGGCGCATCGACGCCGTGTTCATACGCATACTGCCGGCAGTCGATCTTGCGGTCGCGCAGCTTGTCCTTCACGTGCGCCCCGGCCACGTGCAGCTGCGGCAGGCGGTCGATCACGTCGATGGCGAGGCTGAAGCGGTCGATTTCGTTCTCGATGGCGAGCTCCAGCGGCGTATTGATGTTGCCTTTCTCCTTGTAGCCGCGGACGTGCAGATTGCGGTGGTTGGTGCGCCGATATGCCAGCCGGTGTATGAGCCAGGGATAGCCGTGGAAATTGAAGACGATCGGGCGGTCCACCGTGAACAGGCTGTCGAAATCCCGATCCGACATGCCATGGGGATGCTCGTTATCGGGCTGCATCCGGAACAGGTCCACGACGTTGATGAAGCGGATCTTCAGGTCCGGGAAATTCTCCCGCAGCAACGCGGTGGCGGCCAGCGCCTCCCGCGTGGGGATGTCGCCGCAACCGGCGATCACGACGTCGGGCTCACCGCCCTGGTCGTTGCTGGCCCAGTCCCAGATGCCGATACCCTTGGTGCAATGGCGGATCGCCTCGTCCATGTCCATGTACTGCAGATGCTGCTGCTTGTCGGCGACGATGACGTTGATGTTGTCGGTGCTGCGCAGGCAGTGATCGGCGACCGAGAGCAGCGTATTCACGTCCGGTGGCAGATAGATACGAGTCACCTCGGGGTTCTTGTTCACCACCACGTCGAGGAAGCCCGGGTCCTGGTGGGTGAAGCCGTTGTGGTCCTGGCGCCACACGGTGGAGGTGATCAGCAGATTCACCGACGAGACGGGCGCCCGCCACGGTATGTCGCGGCTGATGGCGAGCCATTTCGCGTGCTGGTTGTACATGGAGTCGATGACGTGGACGAACGCTTCATAGGTCGAGAAGAAGCCGTGGCGGCCGGTGAGCACGTAGCCCTCGTACCAGCCCTCCAGCGTGTGCTCGGACAGCATCTCCATGACGCGGCCGTCCGGCGATAGCTCGCCGCCGTCCTCGTCCTCCGGCCGATACTCGGCGAGCCAGAGTTTCTTGCTGACCTCGTAGATGGCGTCCAGCTTGTTGGAACTGTTCTCGTCGGGTCCGAAGACGCGGAAACTGCGCGCATTGCGGCGCATCACCTCGCCCAGGAAACGTCCCAGCGGTCGCGTGTTCTCCGCGACGGACACAGCCGGACGTTCCACGCCGAGGCCGAATTCCCGGAAATCCGGCATCCGCAACGAGCGCCTGACCAGGCCGCCGTTGGCGATGGGATTCGCGCTCATGCGGCGGGTACCGACGGGCGCGAGCGCCTGCAGCTCCGCGCGCGGGGCGCCGCTCTCGTCGAACAATTCTTCGGGACGGTAGCTGCGCAGCCACTCCTCGAGTTGGCGCAGCCGCTCCGGATTGTCCCGCACGCCCGGGATGGGCACCTGGTGGGCGCGCCAGTAGCCTTCCACGCGATGGCCGTCCACGCTCTCGGGCCCGGTCCAGCCCTTGGGCGTGCGCAGTACGATCATCGGCCAGTGGCCACGCGTGGCACGGCCGCTCTCGCGTGCCTCGCGCTGGATCCCGCGTATCTCGCCGAGGCACTCCTCCAGTGTGCTTGCCATCTGGCGGTGGACGTCGAGCGGATCGTCTCCGGTCACGAAATGCGGCACCCAGCCGTAGCCGCGGAAGAGGCTCGCGAGTTCGTCCTCGGGGATGCGGGACAGGATCGTCGGGTTGTTGATCTTGTAGCCGTTCAGATGAAGGATGGGCAGCACTGCCCCGTCCGTCACGGGATTCAGGAATTTGCTGGAGTGCCAGGCGGTCGCCAGCGGTCCGGTCTCCGCTTCGCCATCACCGACGGCCACCGCGACCAGCAGCTCCGGGTTGTCGAACGCGGCGCCGAAGGCGTGGGACAGGCTGTAGCCGAGCTCACCGCCCTCGTGGATGGAGCCCGGCGTCTCCGGCGTGCAATGGCTGCCGACGCCGCCGGGAAACGAGAACTGCTTCATGAAGCGGCGCATCCCCTCCTCGTCCTGGCTCTTGTCCGGATAGATCTCCGAATAGGTGCCCTCCAGGTAGACGGGGGCCAGGACACCGGGGGCGCCATGGCCCGGCCCCGCGAGGAAGATCGCCTCGAGGTCGTGATGCCGGATCAGGCGGTTGAGATGCACGTACATCAGCGACAGGCCGGGGCTCGCTCCCCAATGGCCGAGCAGGCGGTTCTTGATGTGCTCCGGCCGCAGCGGCTCGCGCAGCAGCGGATTGTCACGCAGATAGATCATGCCGGCGGCGAGGTAATTGCAGGCGCGCCAGAAGTCGTCGATGGCCTGCAGTTCCTGCTCGTCGATGACCGCGGCATTCGTCTTGTTCGTCTGTTTGTTCATCCCTGGCCTCCTTCCGGCCTCGTTACCTCATTGCCCGGGCGCGAGCGCCGTACCTCATTGCCCGGGCGCGAGCGCCCGTAGCGTCTCCCTGGCGATCTCCGCCTCTTCATCCGAGTGGATCACCAGCAGCGCCACCGTCGAGCCGTCCTCGTGTATGGCGGCGCCGTCTCCGGCCACCCGGTTACGGGCCGGATCCACGACGATGCCCAGACCCTCCAGCCCCGCGGCACACTCCTGCCGCACGGCGGCGTCATTCTCTCCGATGCCGCCCGAGAAGACGATGGCGTGCGCCCCGCCCAGCACCGCCAGGTAGGCGCCGATGTACTTCTTCACCCGGTAGCAGAAGACTTCGAACGCGAGCTGCGCGCCCGCATGGCCTGCGGTGCGCAGGCGGTGAATCTCCCGCATGTCGTTGACGCCGGCGAGGCCCCGCAGACCGCTTTCACCGTTCAGCAGCTCGTCGATCTCGACCGCGCTCATTCCCGCCTCGCGCTGCAGATACGTCACGACGGACGGGTCGAGGTCGCCGCAGCGGCTGCCCATGACGAGCCCTTCCAGCGGCGTCATCCCCATCGACGTATCGACGCTCAGCCCGCCCCGCACCGCGGCCGCACTGGCGCCGTTGCCGAGGTGCAGGGTGATGAGCCTCGTCTCGCCGAGGGGTTTGCCGAGAATGCCGGCGGCGCTGCGCGCGAGGAACTGGTGGGACGTACCGTGAAAACCGTAGCGGCGGATGCCCCAGGCTGCGGCGATCCGTTCCGGTAACGCATAGTGCCAGGCCCTGGCCGGCATGGTCTGGTGAAAGGCCGTGTCGAAGACGGCAACCTGCGGCGTATCCGGATAGCGGCGGCTGGCCACCTCGATACCCAGCCGGTTTAGCGGATTGTGCACCGGCGCGAGTACGCTGGTCTGCTCGATCTCATCGAGCACGGCACCGTCGACGGGGACGGCCGCAGCGAAGCGGTCACCGCCATGCACGACGCGGTGGCCGATCGCCGCCGGTTGCGCCCGCGGCGCGATCTCCGGTAACGCGTCGAACAGATGCTCCAGGCATCGGCGATGATCCGCCATCGGCAAACGCGTGTCGTCTGCGCGGGACTCCGACCCGGCCTCGCCCGCCCACCAGGAGAATGTCGTCGAGTCGGTCCCGATGCGCTCGAAGGCCCCTCCCCCGATCCGCGCCAGGGTCTCGGGCACGAACAGGGCGATCTTGATGGAGGAACTGCCGCTGTTCAGTACGAGAATGCTCATGGTGGATCGTCGGACGGGGGTGCGCCGGTCGGCCGCATTCGCCGAATGGTGCCGGTAAAGGAGGTGCCGGTAAAGCAAACAGGTGAATCTACGATCCGGTGGCGCCGTGCGTCATCGCCTGCCCCCACTGCGCATCGGATGAGCGGCCGAAACACGACGCTTTCACGCGCGCAAAAAAATGGCCGGGGCACGGCCGTGGACACCGTGCCCCGGCCCAGGCGGGCATCAGGCAGCTCTGTGGTTCGCTCCGGCCGCAGCCTCGGTGACGGCCTGGATGGACTGGCCGGCACCGCGGTGCAGCTCGACCACGAGCGCGGTCGGCAGCGCCAGCGCCTCGGCCAGCTCGGCGAGATACGCCCGGGAGATCGCCCGGGTCTCGTCGACGGCCAGCAGTGCCGCTGCGTAAACCTCGGCGGCCAGCTCGGGGCTGCCGGCGGCGGCCGCGAGTTCGCCCACGCCGAGGGGCTGGCGCAATTCGTCGAACAACAGGCCCTTCTCGGCCGGGTTCAGGTCCAGGGTATCGATGCGGTCGAAGATACGGCGCCGCTCGCTCTCGTCCAGGTGGCCGTCCGCATGAGCGGCCGCGATCATCGCCCGGATGATCAGCAGGTCCCGATAGCGGCACGCGGCCGGCTCCGCCGGCTGGAAGCCTCGCTCCGTGAGCGCGTCCCAGGTCTTCGCCTGCGCGGGGTTTGCCGCCGCCCCGCCGTCCGCCGCGCGATAACGCTGATAGGCCTTCCAGGCCAATCCGCCGACTGCTACGGCCCCGCCGATCTTCAGCGCGGAGCCCGCGAGCTTCCGGGTCTTCTTGCCGCTGATCGCGTTCGCGGCCAGTCCGCCGGCGAGTCCGGCAGCCAGGCTGCCGCCGATACCGCTCCTCATCAGGCCTTCCAGTGCTCGATTCAGGTCCATGGGCATGCTCCTTGCCGGGGGTTGAGTCTGAAGACTGCCCATGCGGAGGCACGGTGACCAGCGGATTGTGCTTTGGATTTACTTCGGGCAGACCGAAGAATTGGCGTGCCTGGAGGAGGTATTCCCGAATTCTAGGCTTCGCCGGTGCCGAACAGCTGCTCCCGCGCTGCCTCCGTGATGGCGACCACGGACGCATGTTTCAGGCGCCGTTCCGGGGAGATGGCGTAGAAGCGTTCCCGCACTTCCTCCGTCGAGCCGATGACGCGGGCGCCGTAAGTGCGGCAGATCTCGTCCGCGATGGCGGTCGGGCCGGCGAACGCCCCTGCCCCGGCCTCGCCGAAGGCCTTCAGCAGGGCGCTGTCGTCGAATTCCGCAGCCACGACCGGCATCAGGCCATTCGCCTCGAACCACTCCTCGAGCCGGCGCCGCAGCGCCGTGCCCTGACTGGGCAGCAGCATGGGGGCGCCGTCGAGAATCGCCGGGAAATCCCCGGTGTAGCCCTCGTACTGGGCCTCACTGACGAAGAACGACGTGCCGCTCTCGCCCAGCACGTAGCTGTAGGCCTTGACGTTCAGGCCCGCGGGCAGCGGCTGATCCGACAGCACGAGGTCCAGCCGATGGACGGCGAGTTCTCCCAGCAGCCGGTCCAGCGTGCCTTCCTGGCAGCGGATTCGGGGCGCATCTTCCGCCTCCAGGGCCGGCGCGAGGATGCGGCAGGCCACCAGCTTGGGGATGGAATCCACGATGCCGACGTTCAGATGCCGGGGCACGTCGGGCCGTCGGCCGCGCACCACCTGGGCGAGCTCCGCGCCGAGGTTGAAGATCTCGTCCGCGTACTCGAACACCATCTGGCCGGTCCTTGACAGCACCAGCCGCCTGCCCGCCTTGCGGAACAGCCGCTCCCCCACCGCCTCGTCCAGCAACTTCAGCTGCCCGCTGATGGTCTGCGGCGTCACGTGCAGCACCTCGGCCGCGCGGGCGATGCTGCCCTCGCGGGCCACCACCCAGAAGTATTGAAGATGCCCGTAATTCAGATGGCGCATGACCGGTCTCCGGACGGGTCTTCCCGTCTCCTCATGTTTCGCGCCCGAGGCGCCTTTCGATGCGAGCGAGCCTCTCTGCCGTCTCGCGGATCAGGTACAGCATTTCTTCGCGCTCGGCGTGAGCTTTCGCCTCGGTCTCCTGGCGGCGACTCTCCTCTTCCTCCCAGTGCAGCGCCTGCATGGAGTTGACGATGATGCCGATGAACAGATTCAGGATCGTGAACGCCGAGATCAGTATGAAAGGCACGAAATAGAGCCATGCGTGGGGATAGGCCTCCATCACCGGACGCGCGATGCCCATCGACCAGCTCTCGAGCGTCATCACCTGGAACAGGGTGTACATGCTGGCGCCCACGTTACCGAACCAGTCGGGGAAGCGCTCGCCGAAGAGTTCCGTGCCGATCACCGCGAACACATAGAAGACGAGGCCGAGCATGAAGGTGATCCAGCCGATGCTGGGGATGGCCGAGAGCAGCGACTCGGTCAGCTGGCGCAACCGGCGCACCGTCGACAGTAAGCGGAGCACCCGCAGGATGCGCAGACTGCGCAGGATGGACAGCGGACCGGCGGCCGGCACCAGCGAGATGGCGACCACCAGGAAGTCCATCACGTTCCATCCGCTGCGGAAGAAGCGCGGTCCGAAAGCGACCAGCTTGATCAGGATCTCGACGCTGAATACGGCGAGCACGATGGCGTTGAAGCCGCGCAGCCAGCCGCCCGCCTCGGCCACGACGGCATCCGAGGTCTCGAGGCCGAGCGTAGCCGCATTGGCCACGATCAGGCTCAGGATCAGATAGTGCGGCCAGCCGTTTTCGATCCAGCGTCCCAGCCGCCCTCGCCAGTGATCGGATGTCTCCAAGCGCGTGACTCCAGAAATTTGTCGGCGCGGATGCCGACGAGACAGGTTAACTCTTTCCGGCTATTTGAGACTAGATATTGTTTTCATATTTTCTTTTCCTTATGCTCCGAGCCGCGACTCCCTCCGGAGCACACTGCGGCAGCTTCCGACCGGCACCTCCCGGCCGGCCGGTGCGCCTGTGCGCTAGAAACCGGGCGCCCGGGGCGGTATCTTCTGCGGTCGCCACGGACGGGGGACGCGGGGGCCGATGGCGACACCCGCAACGCCAACGCACTAACTCGACTCGGGGATGCCTTCCTCATGCAAACCAGCCGCACATCGTCCAACGCGGAGAAACTGCTGCTGCTCGTCGCCCTGGTCGCGGCGTGGTTGCTGTGGTCCGGGCTGTACAAGCCGCTGCTCCTCGGTCTCGGCGCGTTCTCCTGTCTGCTGACCATCTATCTGGTCTACCGCATGGGGCATTTCCATCGGCAGGCCTATGCGCTCAATTTCGGGGTCGGTTACATCGGCTACCTGGTCTGGCTATTCAAGGAGATGGTGATATCCAGCCTGCAGGTCTCCCGGGCGGTGCTGAGCCCCAGGCTTCCGATCGAGCCCACGGTGATCGAGATTCGCGCCACCGCCGACCATCCCATGGACCAGGCGATCCTCGGCAATTCCATCACGGTCACCCCCGGTACCCTGACGCTCGACGTGCACGACGGTGTGTTGAAGGTGCACAGTCTGACCCGCGCGGGCGCAGAGTCGCTGCTCGGCGGCGAGATGGACCGACGCGTGGCCTTGCTGCGGAGGCGCTGAGCATGTATTTCGTGGTCAGCATCGCCGTCATCGTGACGATGGGTCTCGCACTCGTGCGGGCGCTGCTGGGCCCCACGCTGTACGACCGGGTGCTGGCCGTCAACATGTTCGGCACGAAGACGGTGCTGCTGACGGCAGTGATCGCCTTCCTCTACGATCGCCCGGATTTCCTGGACCTGGCGCTGGCCTACGCACTGATCAATTTCACGGGCGTGCTGGCCGTGCTCGAGTTCTTCCGCAACCGGGCGTCCCGCCAGCCCGCCGGCGGCGAAGGCTGACGGCATGGAGCTGGCGCTCGACATCGCGAGCTGGGTCCTCATGTCCGTGGGCGGACTGTTTGTCTTCATCGGCGGGCTCGGCGTCCTGCGGATGCCGGACCTGTTCACGCGCATGCACGCCGCCAGCGTCACCGACAGCATGGGGCCGCCGCTGATCCTGATCGGCATCATGCTGCAGTCGGGCCTCTCGCTGGCCACCTTCAAGCTGGTCGCCATACTCGTCTTCCTGATGCTGACGAGTCCCACCGCCTCGAACGCCCTGGCCAGTGCGGCGTTGCTGGCAGGGACGAAGACGCTCGACGAGGCCGGGGACGACGCAGATGCCGAGGACGCCTCCTGATGTTCATGACGGAGATCTTCAGCGCGTTCCTCCTGACACTGCTGGTCGTGACGGCGCTGGCGGCCGTGAAGACCCGCAACCTGTTCGTCTCCGTGATGCTGACCGGCATCTACAGCCTGCTGATCGCCATCAATTTCTTCCTGCTGGACGCTGCGGACGTGGCCCTGACCGAGGCCGCCGTGGGGGCCGGCGTCGCTACCGTCTTCTTCCTGGGAGCGCTCGCGCTTACCGCCGAGCAGGAGCGCAGCCCGTCGGCCTACCGGCCCGTCGCCATCGGCATATTCATCGCGGTCACCCTGGTGCTCGGCTATGCCACCCTCGGCATGCCGAGCTACGGCGACCCCGACGCGCCGGTGCACGTGCACGTGGCGCCCTTTTACCTGGAGAAGACGCCGGAGTTCATGGACATACCGAATATCGTCACGGCCGTGCTCGGCAGCTACCGGGGCTACGATACCCTGGGAGAGGTATTCGTCGTCTTCACCGCCGGCATCGGCGTGATGTTCATTCTGGGTGTGCGGCCGTCCCGCAAGTCCGAAAGAACCGGCATGATCGCCAGCGGCGAGAACGGCCTGCGCCACTACCTGATCCCGCGCGTCGTCGGCCGGCTGTTCATCCCCTTCATTCTCCTGTTCGGTCTGTACGTGCAGTTCCACGGCGAGTACAGCCCCGGCGGCGGATTCCAGGCCGGCGCCATCATCGCGTCGTCCATCATTCTCTACGCACTGCTCGAAGGCGAGGAGCGCGCACTGCGGCTGATCCCGCGCAAGGTGCTGAACGGCCTCACCGCCGGTGGCGCCCTGCTCTACGGCGCCGTGGGCGTCGCCGGCATGCTGGCCGGCGGCAATTTCCTCGACTACTCGGTATTGGCCGACGACCCGGTGAAGGGCCAGCAGATGGGCCTGCTGGTCATCGAGGCAGGGGTCGGCATCACGGTCACCGGGGTGCTGCTCACGATCTTCCACGCCTTCGCCGCCCGGGAGCGATTCTGATGATGGAATTCCTCGGGCTGTATCACTACCTGGTGTTCCCGCTGCTGCTGATGAGCGGTATCTACGCCGTCATCGCGAAGCGCAATCTGTTCAAGAAACTCATCGGTCTCGCGCTGATGCAGTCCGCGGTGTTTCTGCTGTACATCACGATGGCCAAGGTGGAGGGCGGCACGGGCCCCATCCTCAAGCCCGGCGAAGAGGACGTGCTGTACTCGAATCCCCTGCCCGAGGTCCTGATCCTGACGGCTATCGTGGTCGGCATCTCCACGGCGGCGCTCGGACTCGGCATCATCGTGCGCATCAAGGAGGAGTTCGGCACCGTCGAGGAAGACCTCGTCAGGGAGCTCGGGGGGCGGTGACCGCACTGGAGCAGCATCTCCCGGCACTTCAGGTCGTCGTGCCGATGCTGACCGCGCCGCTGGTAATGCTGCTGCGCCCGCGCCGGCTCGCCTGGGCCGCCACGACTGCGGCCAGTCTGTGTGCGTTCGCCATTGCGCTGAGCCTGACGGCCGCAGTGCTGGCCGGCGGCCGGCCTGTCTACGAGATGGGCAGCTGGCCCGCACCCTTCGGCATCGAACTGGTCGTGGACTCGTTCAATGCGCTGGTGCTGCTGCTGGTCACCGGCGCCTCCAGCATCACGCTGCTCGCCGGCGCGCGCAGCATCGACTCCCAGATCGAGGACGAACGGCAGCCGCTCTTCTATGCCGCCTGGCTCCTGGCGCTCTCGGGTCTCGCCGGCATCGCGGTGACCGGCGACGCGTTCAACGTGTTCGTGTTCATGGAGATCTCCTCGCTGGCGAGCTACGTTCTGGTGGCCGGCGGACCGGACCGGCGCGCGCTGCCGGCGGTGTTCAAGTACCTGGTCATGGGCACGATAGGGGCCACCTTCTACCTGATCGGCATCGGCCTCATCTACATGATGACGGGCACCCTGAATCTGGCCGACATGGCCGAGCGGGTGGGCCAGGTCAGCGACCTGCGTCCGGTGCTGGTGGCCGCCGGCTTCATCACGACGGGTCTCGCGCTGAAGGCGGCGGTCTTCCCGCTGCACCTGTGGCTGCCGAATGCCTACACCTATGCGCCGCACATGGTCACGGCCTTCCTCGCCGCCTGCGCCACCAAGGTCTCGCTGTATGTCCTGATCCGGTTCGATTTCATGGTGTTTCAGCCGAATCTCGCCGAGCACGGCCTGCAGTTCGCGCTGTTCCTGATGCCGCTCGCCCTCCTCGCCCTGCTGATCTCCTCCGGCGTGGCCCTGTTCGAGCGGAATCTGAAACGCCTGCTCGCCTGGTCGTCTGTAGCCCAGATCGGCTACATGACGCTGGGCGTGAGCCTGCTCACCGCCACGGGCGTGACGGCGGGCATCCTGCACATGTTCAATCATGCCCTGGCGAAGGGTGCCCTGTTCCTCGCCGTGGCCGCCCTCGCCGCCGGCTGCGGCGGCGTGCGCCTCGAGCAGATCCGTGGCGCGGGCAGGCACATGCCCTGGACCATGGGTGCCTTCGTGCTCGCCGGACTGAGCCTCGTGGGCGTGCCGGGGACGGCCGGTTTCGTGAGCAAGTGGTACCTGCTCTCGGCGGCGATCGCCACCGAGGGGCACGGCCCTGCGCTGGCCGCCGTCATCGTCGTGACCTCCCTGATGGCACTGGCGTATATCTGGCGGGTGATCGAAGCGGCCTACTTCGAGGAGCCGGCTGCCTCCGGGGCGACCGGGACGAAGACGGGTGAGGCACCGGTGGTGCTGGTGGCCGCGGCCTGGCTCGCGGCGCTGGCGAATATCTTCTTCGGCCTGTCCCCCGACGTGCCGCTGGCCCTGGCCGGCCAGGGCGCCGATATTCTGCTGGGGTACACCCCGTGACCGGCGCGGCCACCATCCTGGCGGCGCTCGCCGTGCCGCTCGCCGGCGCACTGGGTATCCTGCTCGCCGGCCGCGTGAGCGCCAACCTGCGCGAGACCGTTACCCTGGTCACCGCCACGTTGCTGGCCGTGGTGGTCTGGAGCCTGCTGCCGGAACTCATGGCGGGCGCCCGTCCGGCAGTGAGCGTGGCCGAGGTGGTGCCCGGCATCGAGATCGCCTTCCGCGTCGAGCCCCTCGGCATGCTGTTCGCGGCGCTGGCGTCCGGGCTCTGGATCGTCAACTCGGTCTACTCCATCGGCTACATGCGGGGCAACAACGAATCGAATCAGACCCGCTTCTACACTTTCTTCGCCATCGCGCTGGCCGCTGCCATGGGCGTCGCCTTCGCAGCGAACCTGTTCACCCTGTTCCTCTTCTACGAGGTGCTGACCCTCTCCACCTATCCGCTGGTCTCGCACAAGGGCGACGCCGCAACGGTGCGCTCGGCCCGGGTGTATCTCGGCATCCTGCTGACCACCTCCATCGGCCTGTTCCTGCCGGCGATCGTCTGGACTTACATCGCAGCGGGCACCGGCGACTTCACGCCGGGCGGCATCCTGGAGGGCAAGCTGGGCGGGCCGCTGCTGGGGCTGCTGCTCGGCCTGTTCGTGTTCGGCGTGGGCAAGGCGGCCGTGATGCCCGTGCACCGCTGGCTGCCCGCCGCGATGGTGGCGCCGACGCCGGTGAGCGCTCTGCTGCACGCCGTCGCCGTGGTCAAGGCCGGCGTCTTCACGATCACCAAGCTGATCGTGTATATCTTCGGCGTCGACTATCTGTTCGGTCAGCCGAGCGGCGAGTGGCTGCTCTATGCGGCCGCTTTCACCATCGTGGCCGCCAGCGCGGTGGCCCTGCGCCAGACCAATATCAAGCGCCTGCTGGCCTACTCCACGGTCTCCCAGCTCTCCTATATCGTGCTGGCGGCGGACATCCTGAAACCGCTGGCGGAGGTCGGCGCGGCCATCCACATGGTGGCCCACGCGTTCGGCAAGATCACGCTGTTCTTCGCCGCCGGGGCCATATATACGGCCTCCAAGAAGACGGAGATCGCCCAGCTTGCGGGCATCGGCCGGCGCATGCCGTGGACCACGGCCGCCTTCACCATCGGCGCCTTCAGCATGATCGGCGTGCCGCCCACGGGCGGCTTCGTCTCCAAGTGGTACATCCTGGCCGGCGCCTTCCAGGCCGACAACTACGTAGCCATCTTTACGATGATCGCCAGCACGGCGCTGAACGCGCTGTATTTTCTGCCGATCGTCTACCTGGCCTGGTTCGGCAGGGAGCCCGAAGGCGCGAAAGAGCACGGCGAGGCGCCCTTCCCGGCCGTGCTGGCGCTGACCGTGACCGCGACGCTGACGATCCTGTTCTTCTTCTTCAACGGGCCGGTCATCGCGCTCGAACGGCAGCTGATCGAGGTGTGGGAATGAGCGGGCAACCGGAACGAGATGATCGCAATGATCGCAAAGATCGCGATCACTGGCTCGCCAGGCCGGAGAACATCCGGCTGCTGTGGCGGGGTTTCTGGGTGGTCCTCGCTCTCACCGTGGCCGCCCAGTTCTTCATTCCGGTGAAGGGACACTTCGTGGTGGACGGCTGGCTCGCGTTCGGCGCCGTCTTCGGGTTCTTCTCCTGCCTCGCCATGGTGCTGGTGGCGAAGGCCCTCGGCTACTCGCTGAAGCGCGACGAGGACTACTACCTCAAGGGCGGCTACCTCGAAGACATGGAGGACCGGGATGCCTGAGTATCTGCCACCCGCGGTAATCCTGATCGTCGCAGCCCTGCTGATCGGGCCGACACGGGGGCATGTGCGCTCTGCCATCGTACTGCTGGCGCCGCTGGCGACGCTGTGGGCCATCTGGCAGGTACCGGACGGCGTCGTCCTCACCGTACCGTTCCTCGACTACCAGATAGAACCGGTGGAAGGCAGCGACCTGCGCCGTCTGTTCGCGACGATCTTCGCCATCATGGCGTTCGCGGGCGGCCTGTTCTCCTTCCGTCAGGCACGCTGGTACGAGCTCGCCGCAGCGAATGCCTATGCGGCAGGCGCGGTCGGCGTGAGCTTCGCGGGCGATCTCATCACGCTGTTCCTGTTCTGGGAGCTGATGGCGCTTTTCTCCACCGTCATCGTCTGGGCAGGGGGAACACCGGCGGCGCGGGCGGCGGGCATCCGCTACGCGGTGATGCATCTGATCGGCGGCGTGATCCTGAAGGTGGGTATCGAGGGCACCGTGGTGCATACCGGATCCATCGACATCATGCCGGTGCTCGCCACCAACTTCGACACCTGGATGATGCTGATCGGCATCCTCATCAACGCAGCGGCGCCGCCGGTCTCCGCCTGGCTCGCCGACGCCTATCCGGAGTCGAGTCCGACCGGCTCGGTGTTCCTGTCGGCCTTCACCACCAAGACCGCCGTCCTCGCGCTGATACTCCTGTTCCCCGGCGAGCCGGTACTGATCTGGGTGGGCATCTACATGGTGATGTACGGCATCATCTATGCGCTGCTGGAGAACGACGCGCGGCGCATCCTTGCTTACTCCATCGTCAACCAGGTCGGCTTCATGGTGTGCGCCGTGGGCATCGGCACCCAGATGGCGCTGAATGGCGCCGCCGCCCATGCCTTCGCCCACATCATCTACAAGGCGCTGCTGTTCATGAGCGCCGGGGTGGTCGTCTATCGCACCGGCAAGAGCAAGTGCACGGAGCTCGGCGGGCTGTTTCGCACCATGCCGCTGACCACCGTCTGCGGCATCATCGGCGCGCTCGCAATCTCCAGCTTCCCGCTCACGTCCGGCTTCACCACGAAGTCGATGATCTCGGATGCCGCCGCCAGCCAGCACCTGGTCGTGGTCTGGTACCTGCTCGCCGCCGCCTCGGCCGGCGTCTTCCTCCACGCCGGCATCAAGTTTCCCTGGTTCGTGTTCTTCCAGAAGGACTCCGGCCTGCGGCCAAAGGACGCGCCCTGGAACATGGCGGCCGCGATGGTGCTGTTCGCGGTGCTGTGCATCGTGCTCGGGGTCTATCCCCAGCCCTTCTACGAGCTGCTGCCCTACCCGGTGGACTACGAACCCTACAAGCCGGGCAAGGTGCTCTTCTACCTGCAGCTGCTGCTGTTCTCGGGTCTCGCCTTCTTCCTGCTGCTGCCGCTCATGCAGCGCACCCGCACGATCAGCCTGGACACGGACTGGGTCTGGCGGGTGGCCCTGTACCGAGTCGCCTACGGCATCGGCGCCGCGGCCGGCGAAGCAGGCGGCCTGCTGCGCGAGACCGTCGAGCGTATCCGTGGCGACATCGGCCGCTTCGGCCGGCGCCACCTCGGTGCCGGCGAGTCCGGCCAGGACCGGGGCGTCTTTTCTCAGGCCTGGCCCATCGGCGTGACGGCACTGTGGATCGCGGTCCTGCTCATCGCCTACGTCGTCGTCTATCTGCTCTGACGGAGCCGCCGGATGGATCCCGTCATCTGGTTTTTCCTGCTGGGCCTGATCGCGGGTCTCCTGCGCTCGGATCTGCGCCTGCCTCCCGCCATCTACGAACTGCTGAGTATGCTCCTGCTGCTCACCATCGGCCTCAAGGGCGGCGTGGAACTTGCCCAGCAGCCGTTCGCGGGCGTCCTGCCGCAGATGGTCGCGGTGATCGCCATGGGGATCACGCTGCCGCTGCTGCTTTTTCCCGTCCTGCTCTACGTCGGGCGTTTCAAGCGGCCCGACGCAGCCTCCATTGCGGCCCACTACGGCTCCGTGAGCGTTGCCACCTACGCCGTGGCGGTCGCCTACCTCGGCAACAAGGGGGTCAGTTTCGAGGCGCACATGCCGCTGTTCGTCGTGCTGCTCGAGATGCCGGGCCTGATCGTCGGCATCCTGCTTGCGCGCGGGCTCAGCAGCGGCATGCGCTGGGGCGCGCTGGCCCACGAGATATTTCTCGGCAAGAGCATGGTGCTCCTGCTGGGCGGCCTGCTGATCGGCTGGGCCACCGGGCCCGAGGCCATGGCGCCGCTCGAGCCGCTGTTCTTCGACCTGTTCAAGGGGGTGCTGGCCCTGTTCCTGCTGGAGATGGGGCTCATCGCCGCGAGCCAGGCGCAGAGCCTGCGCCAGTACGGCTTGTTCCTGGTCGCTTTCGGCCTGCTCGTGCCGGTGCCGCTCGCCGCCGCCGGCACAGCCCTCGGCTGGGCCATCGGCCTGTCGCCGGGCGGCAGCATGCTGCTCGGTGTGCTCGCCGGCAGCTGCTCCTACATCGCGGCGCCGGCCGCCATGCGTATTGCCGTGCCCCAGGCCAACCCGACGCTGTCACTGACCGTGTCACTCGGTATCACCTTCCCGTTCAATATATTCTTCGGCATACCCCTGTACCATCTGATGGCCAACACGATCCACGGTTGAGGAGGGTCGAGACGTGCAGCCCGAGACGAAGAAACTGCTGACCATCGTCACCGAGGCCGTCATCGAGGCCAGCCTGACGGCCGATCTGAAACGCCTGGGCGCCGGCGGCTACACGATCGTGGAGGCCCGCGGCAGCGGCAGCCGCGGCGTGCGCGATGCAGGCTGGACCACGAGCGGCAACATCCGCGTCGAGGTGGTCTGCGAACCGGCCGTGGCGGCACGCATCGCCGATCATCTGCGCGAAAACTATTACCGGGATTACGCCATGATCCTGTACCTCTCCGACGTCTCGGTGCTGCGGCCCGAGAAGTTCTGACCCCGGCTGTTGACAGCGTCGGGCGTGCGGCTCACGCTGGATTGTGCAGCGGGGGGCACGCCGGGCCCGGCAGCGGTCGTCCGGCGGTTTGGACGACCGGAGAAGGGAGAACAGTCATGAGCACATCCCCGGCAACGAGCAGAGACGACGCAGAGCGGGCATTGCAGGAGCGCTCGCAAGCGCTGCGACGCGATATCCAGCGCGAACTCGTCAAGGCCGATTCCGAGCGTTACGAGGAACTGGCCGGAAGGGTGTCGGACAGCGGCGAGAAGGCGGTGGCGGATCTGCTGGTGGACCTGGACCTCGCCGAGATCACCCGCGACGTGGAAGAGTTGCGCGAGGTGGAAGGGGCGCTGCTGCGCATCGCGCGGGGCACCTGGGGCTACTGCATGGACTGCGGCGAGGAGATCGAGGCCGAGCGCCTGGCCGCCCTGCCCTCGGCGTCGCGCTGCCTGCGCTGTCAGCAGCGCGCCGAGAACCCGGCGCGCGAGGAGCATCACCGCACGCTCTGAGTGCCGGCGCTCAGCGGAAGTACGAGGCGCCGTTCACGTCGATGATGGCGCCGCTCAGAAAGTCGGTATCCGCACCGGCCAGGAAAGCGATGGTGTTGGCCACCTCCGCCGGGCGCGCGGCACGGTTGAGCGGACTCTGGCCGCGGATCGCGTCGCCGCCGGGCCCCTGCAGATGCGCCGCCGCCATGTCGGTTTCCACCCAGCCGGGGGCCACCCCGTAGACCATGATGCCGCGGCCGCCCAGCGCCT
>CAYQZN010000002.1:0-43758 GCA_964421805.1 uncultured Woeseiaceae bacterium | reverse complement strand
TGTATTCGGGCGAGGAGGCCGAGGTGGAGCCGGCCGATCCGGGGATCATCCCGGAGGTCGTAATCAGCGCCGCAGACGGCTCGGCACCGGACCTGACGCCGACCTTCGAGACGTTCGGCTCGGGTAGCACTTTCACGCAGAACTTTGCAGGGGACAATTCCTACGCCAACGTGGTGCAGGTCACGGTGGGAGGCGGATACGGTGCCGGTACTCTTGCGCAGCTTGGACTAACCGGATTGACGCCCGGCTTCGCGACCGGCTACGACGAGTTCGTGTTCAAGGTCAAGGGTCTCGACGCGGACAACACCATAGTCGCGAAACTCGAAGAGCCGTTCCCCGGGACCTCCGTACCTGTTCAGATTGATCTGACCGCTCCTCCTGCCAATGTGACGGTGACCGATCTCGGCGACGGCTGGTCACAGGTCGTGATTCAGGTGGCTGCCTACGGGGATGTTTCCACATTCAGTCAAATCGTTTTCGAGACGCTGGTAGGCGCCTATCCGGAGGGCACCCCATTCTTCCTCGCGGACATCGGCTTCAATGTTGGCGGCGGTACCGGCGGCGGCGCGAGTCTGGGCATTTTCTCCGAGACGAATACCGCAACGACCGTGACCATCACGGACATAGTGTCGGCGGGTAATCCGGTAGACATCGATACGGCGAGCACGGCGGTGACGCCGTTCGATGGAACTGTTTCGCTGGCGCTCACGTACTCCGACAATAGCGCGGGAAATAACTTTGGCGGCGCGGTCTTCGAGTTCGAAGATGAAGATATCTCGGCCTACGATACCCTGAAGTTCAGCATTGATACTTCCGCTTTCGCCGGCTTTGCGAATTTGACGGTGCAGTTCGAGCCACCTGGTGGCGGCACGCCTGGCGGCAATGTGTCATTGGCGAGTTATACGCCGGTGGCGACCTCTGGCAATTGGCAGGTATACGAGATTCCTCTAGCCGATTTCACGGCGGTCAATCCGACATTGGTGAATAAACTCGGATTCTTCAATGCACGTGATGGTGCTGATGTCTTACTGGCGGGGACGTTGTATCTGGATGATATCCATCTGACGACGCTGGACGACGGCGGTGACGGCGGTGACGGCGGTGACGGCGGTGACGGTGGTCCCGGTGCTGGCGACATCGCCGTGAACGGCGGATTCGAAACCGGTGATCTCTCGGATTGGGCTTTGTTCCCGGTCAGCGCGGATCCGAATGAACAGACGGTCGTTACCACCAACCCTCGAACCGGGACCTACGCAGGGCGGCTCAATAATACGACTCCGGGTAGTGCGTCGATCATCAAGCAGGCAAACCTGTTACCGGTTGCGATCGGCCAGACGGCCACCGTGCGTTTCTCCGCACGCGGCAGCTTCGGACCTGGTGGCGTTGCTTTCGCCGAGTTCTTTACGGAGCTCGCCGGAGAAGGTACGTCCAGCGCCCAGATTCTCGGCGGTGGTCCTCTGACACTGGACGCCGACCCGGAGGTATGGAGCGATTTCGAGTTTGTGGTGCCGATTAATACGGATGTTTCCGGCGGCATCACATTACAGTTGACGGCGACCACGGGCGGTCCTGGGAGCTTTGCAGATGTTTACTACGACGACGTCTCTATCGTGATTAGCGGCGAGGGTGGGTAAGACAATGCAATTTTCCAGCCTTCACCAAGAAACCGGATATCACAAAAGAGTGTTCGCTATGGCGACAGCAAGCTTCCCCAAACGCGTGAGTGGACTCGGACGTGTCCTCAGTGTGGTCGTCCCGGCTCTCGTCCTGTCGGCCTGCGGCCAGGGCGACGGACCGGAGTCCATAGCCAACGAGCCGGCGACGCCGATACCGCCGGTTGCCCCCGGCTTCTGCGATCCGATCAATTTCGAGCCGGAGTGCTCCAATCCGGATATCGTGAACTTCAATGGTGGCGCAACGATCATCATCGACAATCCCGATTCGAGCGGCATCAATACCAGCGACCGGGTCGCGCAGATGCAGAAGTTCCCCGACGAGGTTTTCGGCGGCACTCTGTTGAATCTGGAGGAGCCCATCGACTTCAGCGAGGGTGAGTCCTATACGGTGAAGGTCTGGTCGCCGCGGCCGGTCACGGTCTCCTTCAAGCTCGAGGAGCAGGGCAACCCTGCCGGCGGGCTGACCGTCGACGAGGACCACAGCGGCAGCGGCAGCTGGGAAGAACTGTGCTTCGACTTCACGGGACAGGCGGTCCCGCCGCCTGTCGTCGCGCTGACCATTATTTTCGATAACGGTACCCTCGGCCAGGCGGATACCGACCCGGACAACTGGACCTTCTATTACGACGACATCACCCAGGTCCAGAGCTGTGAAGCCGCCGGCGGCCCCGGCGACATCCAGCCGGATGCGGCGCTGTACTCGAGTGGTGGCGCACCCGACCTGGTCGTCCCCGACGACTACGCCGAGCGCACCCCGTTCGGTTCGGGCTCGGTCATCGATCCGGACTACGCAGACGACGACACGTTCAGTCCGGTGCTGTCGGTCTTCAGCGGCACCGGCTACGGCGCCAACGTCGCCCAGGTCGGTTTCATCGGCTTCCCTGAGGGCTTCCTGACCCGATACGAGACCGTCGATTTCAAGGTCAAGGGCATGCCCGGTTTCGTCATCTTCGTGAAGCTGTTCGACGGCGTCGATGCTCTGCGCCTGAACCTCACGAGCAGTTCCTACTCCTCGGAGCTCAGCGACGGCTGGTTCCAGGTATCGATCCCGGTGGCCGACTTCGCCGGCGCGGACCAGGCGACCGGCATCGTCTTCGAGAGCGACGACTCGTCGGCAATGGAGTTCCGGATGCTGCTGACCGATACCGGCTTCAGCGGCACGGGCACCTTCGTGCCCGCCGATCCAGGCATTATCCCGGATATATCCCTGTACGATCGCGACGGCACCCCGGACCTCGTGATCCCGGATGACTTCGCAGAGATATCCGTATTCGGTTCGGGTGCGGTCATCGACGATGACTTCAGGGGCGATCTGGACTTCAGCCCCGCGCTGGCCGTCACCACCGGCTTCGGCTACGACATCTGGAATGCGCAGCTCGCATACCTGGGATTCGAGCCCGGCTTCGCCGCGCCCTACGCGACGCTCGACTTCAAGGTGAAGGACCTGAGCGGCGACGTGATCCGCGTGAAATTCCTCGATGACCCTGACCCGCCCTACGTCGATATCGATGTTACGACTTCGGCGTATGCAACAGCCCTCGGTAACGGCTGGTACCAGGTCTCGGCGCCGCTCACGGAGTTCGAGGGCTTGGCAACGGCGACGGGCCTCTTGTTCGAAACGATAGCGCCGGCGCCCGCCGAGTCCTTCACTTACCTCCTCACGGATATTGGTTTCAGCGGCCAAGCCCCGGTCGATCCTACGGTTTCCGTGGACTTCGAGGCTGATCCTGCAAGCTACAGCTTCGATAACTTCGGTGGTGGCGAGTCGACCGTGATTGCCAATCCGGACCAGAGCGGTATCAACACCAGCGGCCAGGTCGTGCAGATGACCAGGACATCCGAGTCCGATTTCGGCGGCAGCACGCTGGCGCTGCCGGACGGGGTGGACTGGAGCGAGGGTGACTCCTTCCGGATGAAGGTGTGGTCGCAGCGTACGGTGCCCGTCCTGTTCAAGGTCGAGGGCAGCCCGGCCGCAGAGCGGAGCGACACTCACGATGGTGGCAGTGCCTGGCAGGAACTGTGCTTCGACTTCACCGGTGAGAATGCGGGTCCGCCCGTGACGGGCATCTCGATCTTCTTCGATCTGGGCGCGGTCGGCGACGTGGAGAACAACCCGGGCGACTGGACGTTCTACTACGACGATATCCAGCAGGCGAGCGAGCCTTGCCCGGTGCCGATGCCGACGTCGGTGGATTTCGAGGGAGATGCCGGCAACTTCAGTTTTGACAACTTCGGTGGTGGCGAGTCGACCGTGATCGCCAATCCGGACCAGAGCGGTATCAACACCAGCGGCCAGGTCGTGCAGATGACCAGGACATCCGAGTCCGATTTCGGCGGCAGCACGCTGGCGCTGCCCGCAGGAGTGGACTGGACTCAGGGCGACATCTTCACGATGAAGGTATGGTCGCAGCGTACGGTGCCGGTGCTGTTCAAGGTGGAGGGGAGTCCGCCCGCTGAGCGGAGCGACACCCATGACGGCGGCAGCGCCTGGCAGGAGCTGTGCTTCGACTTCACCGGCGACAATGCGGGCCCGCCCGTGACGGGTATCTCGATCTTCTTCGATCTGGGCGCGGTCGGCGACGTGGAGAACAATCCGGGTGACTGGACGTTCTACTACGACGATATCCAGCAGACCAGCGAGCCTTGCCCGGTGCCGCCGCCGGAGCCGGAGTTCACGACGATCACCTTCGACGATCCGGAGACGACCTATACCCTGACCGATTTCGGTGGTACCGCTTCCACGGTGACCAACGATCCGGCCGGCGGTGCAAACCAGGTCGTGCTGACGGTGAAGTCGGATGCGGCTCAGGTATGGGCTGGCACGACCGTGTCGACGCTGCCGGGTGAGGCGGTGCCGGTGATACCGCTGGATGCTGCCAACACGGAAATGTCAGTGCGGGTGTACTCGCCGGATGCTGGTATCCCGGTGCTGCTGAAGATTGAGGATGCATCGAACGCGGCCGTTTTCGTGGAGACACTGGCGACCACGACGGCCGTCAACACGTGGGAGACGCTGACCTTCGACTTCTCGAATCCGGAGGCGGGATCGGCGTTCGATCCGGCGGCGACCTATAACAAGATCTCGATCTTCTTCAACTTCGGCACCGACGGGGCGACGGCGGGTGAGAAGACCTACTACTTCGACGATATTGACGTCGGCCCGGGTGACGGCGGATCGGGTGGTGGCGAGCTGCTGACCAACGGTGATTTCGAGGCGAGCGATACGGACAAGGCTCCCTGGATCAATCAGGGCACGATCGCTACCAACAATTTCTATACAGCCGATGCACTCGATGGCCAGCAGGTCTTCGAAACGAACCTCAGCCAGGTCGCCGCCATTGCCCAGGGTGAGGAGTATGTGCTGAGTTTCCGGGCCAGGGCGTCCGTTGCCAGAGACATCATTGCCGGTATCGGGCTCGCCGGTGCTCCGTTTACGGCGGAGACGGCAACGGCCTCGCTGACGACGGAGTGGCAGAGCTACACCTACAACCTCACTGCGGTGGCTGATATCGGTACTGCCGATAGTCGTGTGCTGTTCGATATGGGTGGTGTGGCCAGCACCGTCGATATCGATGACGTGGACCTCGCGCTGGCGAGCGCACCCGAAGTCAACCTGCTGACCAACGGTGATTTCGAGGCGAGCGATACGGACAAGGCTCCCTGGATCAATCAGGGCACGATCGCTACCAACAATTTCTATACAGCCGATGCACTCGATGGCCAGCAGGTCTTCGAAACGAACCTCAGCCAGGTCGCCGCCATTGCCCAGGGTGAGGAGTATGTGCTGAGTTTCCGGGCCAGGGCGTCCGTTGCCAGAGACATCATTGCCGGTATCGGGCTCGCCGGTGCTCCGTTTACGGCGGAGACGGCAACGGCCTCGCTGACGACGGAGTGGCAGAGCTACACCTACAACCTCACTGCGGTGGCTGATATCGGTACTGCCGATAGTCGTGTGCTGTTCGATATGGGTGGTGTGACCAGCACCGTCGATATCGATGACGCAAGTCTTACCGTCGCTGACGCTGGTGGTGGCGGGGGCGGCGGCGGTGCCACCGGCGAACTGGCTGTCAACGGCGGCTTCGAGAGCGGGGATTTCACGGGGTGGGAGACGTCGCCGAACGGCGGGACGATCACGATAACGCCGGACAGTTCGGCCGGCAGTTTTGCCGCTAATCTCAATATCACCGCGGCAGGTAATCCGACACTGAAAGCGGCCAATCTGGGAGCGGGAGCCCTGACGCCCGGGCAGCAGGTTACGGTGTCTTTCGACTGGAAGGGCACCGATGCCAATGGCGGCGTCGTTGATGTCCGGCTTTTCTCGGAGCTGAGTGGTGGCGGCGTCTCCGCGACGGAAATCATTCTCGAGGGCGCCGGGTTTCCGGCGGACTGGACTACCGTTGGTCCGCTGACAATTACCACTGGGCCCGATGTCAGTGGCGGAGTGACGTTGCAGTTCACGGCGATCTGCGGCGCCGTTGCCGGATGCGTGTCGGATATCTACGTCGACAACGTCTCCATAGTGGCCAACTGATGGCCGGGCGGGGAATGGAAATGCAACGACTCGACGTTCATCAAGAAATCCAAGACCAGAAAAGAGTGTTCGCAATGGCGATATCAAGCTTCTTCAATCGTGTGAGCGCTGTCGGCGGCCTGCTTGCCATTGCGCTGTTCCTCGCCGCGCCCGACGTGAGTCACGCCCAGGCGAACAAGGTCGAGACCTACAAGGACGAGAAAGGCTGGAAACTCAAGGTCGACGGCGAGGACTTCTACGTCAAGGGCGTCGTCTGGGGCTACTCGCCGCGCGGCCAGAACTACAGCTACGGACTGTTCAACGAATCCGACGACTTCATCCGCAAGGTGCTGGACTACGAGTTCGGCCTGATGAAGAAGATGGGGGTGAACACGATCCGCAGCTTCACGACGATCCCGCCGGAGTGGGTGGAATACATCTATCGCGAACACGGCATCATGAGCGTCGTGAATCCCCTGATGGGCCGCTACGGCTATACCGTCGGTGGGAAATGGGTGCCGTTCACGGACTATTCCGATCCGCTGACGCGGGAGACACTGAAGCGGGACATGCAGGAGTTCGTGCGCCGCTACAAGGACACCCCCGGCGTCCTGATGTTTGCGTTCGGCAACGAGAGCAACTACGGCCTGTCCTGGTCCAGTTTCGAGATCGAGAATCTGCCCGAGGGCGAGCAGAACACGGCCAAGGCCCGTTACCTCTACAGCTTGTACGAAGAGGTGATCTCCGCCGGCAAGTCCATCGCCCCGAATCATCCGTTCAGCATTGTGAACGGCGACATCCAGTACATCGACCTGATCGCCGAACTGGTTCCTTCCCTCGACATACTGGGCAGCAACGTCTACCGCGGCACGAGTTTCACCGACCTGTGGCAGCGAGTCGACGAGAAGCTCGACCTGCCGGTGGTCTTTTTCGAGTTCGGCAGCGACGCATTCAACGCACGCACGTTCCAGGAGGACCAGGCCGCCCAGGCCATGATCCTGAAGGAGCAGTGGCAGGAGATGTATCAGCAGTCCCATGGCAACGGCGGCGTGGGCAACGCGATCGGCGGCTATATCTTCGAGTGGCGCGACGAGTGGTGGAAGTACCTCCAGACCGAGAATCTGGACATCCAGGATACGAATGCCTCGTGGTCGAACCAGGCTTACCTGTTCGACTGGACGCCTGACGGCAACAACATGAACGAGGAATGGTTCGGCATCACGGCGCTCGGCACCCCCAATGCGGAAGGCGTCTACAAGGCGATTCCCCGCATGGCCTACGACGTCATGAAGGAAGTGTTCTCGATGGACCCTTACGAGGCGTCCAGAGGCGAGATCAACAGCATGTTCGCCACGATGGATGTGGACTACTACGAGTTACGGGGAGACGTCCGCCGGGTCAAGGCCGCGGTCGTCGAGTCCGAACGCCGGCTCAGGTTCACGGGCGGACGTTTCCAGGCGGAATTCGTCACCCGGGGCGAGGAGCAGCCCATCGAGGAAGAGGGTGAGAACGCCCTCGAGTTCAGCGACGGCCAGATGGTATTCCTCGACTTCGCTTTCAATCCGAACTCCAGGCTGGACGGCCAATTCACCCTGAACGTGCTCGGCGATGTCGCGGACAAGCGACCGCTGGAATTCTCCTACGGCGACCGCGGTCTGGAACGGGAGATCGACGTGGCGACCGAGGAGATCGAAGGTATCCCCGTGAGCCCCGTCCGCATAGACGACGGTCGGCGCATCGAGATCTACGACTTCAATGCCCAGTATCGGGGTGATAACTTCGATCTGGAGGCCTTCTATCACACGCCTCGATTCCACTGGGGCTACGAGGGCGATTTCTTCGGCCTCGTCGCGGAAGCCACCGACATCGCCGGCATCGACGTGTGGGACGCCAGCGCACCCTCGGGCGTCGAGGTCAAGGGCAAGGGTACGTGGGAGGGTCTCACGTTACTCGCCGGTCCGGAGGTCTACTGGGGCGCCAACCCGAAGGCCATACTGAAGTACGACTGGAACCTCGCGGACATGGACTGGACGTTCATCCATTCCGAAGACATCGCACGCCGCGGCGAGTCCGTGGGCGGAGCCGGGCAGACGGAGCGCCAGTCCCGGCAGACGACGATCTACACGAAGAAAGAGTTCGCGAACGGCTGGGAGCTGGAGCTCGGCGGTATCATGTCCGCGACGGAGAAGGTGGGCGAGACATTCGATCGCTACGCGGCAGGCAACGTCTTTCTGGACGAGGTCGACTGGGACGACACCCTGGGCTTCAAGGCCAAGCTGACCTTCCCGCTGCTCGGCACCCGCACCTTCGTTTCCGCGGAGCATGCCGGGATCGTGGCCGACGCCGGCCAGTATCATACGGTCTACGGCGTCTCCGACCCGAGTAATCTGCCGTATTCCGGCCTGGGTAACAAACAGGAGTACATCGCGGGCATGCAGATGTTCTTCGGCAACTGGATGGTGTTCCCGCGGGTGCTGTATCGCGACAACCTGGTCCACGCCAATCCGCTCATAGAGCCGGAGATCGCCGACGGCATTCTCGCCCCGGGTACCAATCCGCGTAACCGGGATGCGGATCCGTTCGCGGTGCTCGGCAACCGGGAAGCGCGCTCCGGAGAGATCTACTTCACGTGGGACCCCACCGGCGCGACGCCCTACTACGACTGGGACAACGAGTGGCGGGAGGACGCGCGGTTCGCCTTCGACTTCGGCGGCACCTACACCGAGTTCCCGACCCCCACCGATTCGTACCGGTTCTTCTTCGCGCCCACCGAGTCCAACGCGGCATTCGGCGAGGGCCTGCCGGCCGAGGATGTCTGGACCCTCTCCAGCCGCATGACGATCAACACGCCCAACCGCAATCGCTACATCATCAGGGGTATCCGGGGCTTCCAGCAGTCCACGGGGAGCCCGACCGGCGGCACACGTGACTTCTGGGAAGTGCACGGCAAGGCCGTATTGGGCGGTCGCCACGTCCTCTCCGGCTATTTCATGAAAGACCGCTGGGGCCCGTATGACTTCTACCGGCAGTTCAACATCACCTTCCCGGAGCAGTTCGAGCTCGACTACTCGTACCTGCTCGGCACCGGTTTCGGTGCGATATCGGACCGGACGTCCGAGGACCAGGCCACAAAGATCGGCGTCCGTGCCCTGTACCGTTCCTTCGGCGAAGACTCCGAATCCGAGGAAGAGTATCCGGGCAGCGACTACATCTTCAGCGTCAACGTCTACTTCATCTATCAGTTCTAGCGAAGTGCATGCACAGCCGAGGTAATATTGGAATGAGTGAGCTGAATCGACAAAATGCCAGGCCGGCTCGCGGCAAGCACCTGCTTCTTGCGCTGCTCGGTACGGCGGCGCTGGTCTCTGCCGGCTGCAACAGCGAGCGAGACGACGGCGACGGCGAGCTGATCAATACTATTGTCTTGCCGACGGATGTGGTGCTGGATCTCTATTGCGAGGACGTCGGTGTGCATCCGGAGACGTGTGTCCTGAATGACCCGGCGAATCCGTTCGCGACGACGACCATCATCGAGTTCGACGTCAACAACCCCGAGGCCTCGAACAAGTTCGACTTGTTCAATTCCCTGCCGCCGGGCCCCGATGGCGCGAAGGCCCGCTTCTACTTCTGGGCCACCGCGCTGGCGCAGCGCCCGTCCGGCGAGAACCAGTTCTACACCGCACTCGCTCTGCACGAATTGTTCGATGCGAACAGCAATGCGATTTCACAGGACGAGCTGGTTCGCGAGCAAGCCAAGAAGGCCTATCGCTCGTTGCTGGATAACTTCTTCGGCTCGGTTACGGTATTCGAGTGTTGTCCGGGAGCAAGTCCGGACGGCGAGCCCGTACCGTTCTCGATACCGCTCAACGAACTCACGGCGGACGCCCTGTACCGGACGGACGCCACCGGGTTCCGGCGTCTCGTGCCAGGTGCTCCGATCCTCGTGCTCGAGCTGCTGCTGGATTGGGGCTATTCGTATCAACCTGCCACGCCGCCCAACTTCGACAACGGGGTGGTGTCAGTCAACGAGGGCTGACCGGGGGCGCGAGGTGCGCGGAAGACTCCTCATAAAGGCCCTGCTGCTCGCGGGGCCTTTCCTTTTCTGGAAGCCGGTCATGGCGGAAGCCGTTCCTGTCGAGCTGCGACAGACCGAGCAAGGCTGGGAGCTGCTGCGCGGCGGTGAGCCGTATTTTATCCGTGGCGCCGGCGGGAACCACTCGCTGGAGCTGCTGGCGGCGGCCGGTGCCAACTCGGTGCGCACCTGGGGCGCGGACAATCTCGAGCCCCTGCTCGACGAGGCGCAGGCGCTCGGGCTCACGGTCACCGTCGGTATCTGGCTGGGTCATGAGCGCCACGGCTTCGATTACGACGACCCGGAGCAGGTGGCCGGGCAGCGCGAGCGCGTGCGCGAGGCCGTACTCCGCTACAAGGATCATCCGGCCGTCCTGCTCTGGGGGCTCGGCAACGAGATGGAGGGATTCGACGAGGGCGACAATCCGGCCGTCTGGAAGGCCGTGAACGACGTCGCCGCCATGGTCAAGCAGCTGGACCCCCACCATCCGACGATGACGGTCACCACATTCGTCCACGGTGAGCGTATCGAATGGGTCCACCACCGCTCCCCCGCCATCGACATCCATGGCGTCAATGCCTACGGCGGCGCCAAGGTCGTGCCGGAGTTGTTACGCGAAGGCGGCGCGACGAAGCCGTTCATACTGACCGAGTTCGGCCCCGCCGGTCCCTGGGAGATGCCCGCCACCGACTGGGGCGCGCCGCTGGAGCAGACCAGTGCGGAGAAGGCCGTGTCCTACCGCGAGAGCTGGGAGCAGGGCATCGTGGCGGCGCCCGGGCTGGCGCTGGGCGGCTATGCCTTCCTGTGGGGTCACAAGATGGAGGCCACCGGCACCTGGTTCGGCATGTTCCTCGAGGATGGCGCGAAGACGGCGGCGGTGGATGCCATGACCGGGATCTGGTCGGGTGAGCCGCCGGACGATCTGGCGCCGCGGTCGGCGCCGCTGGAGGTCGCCGGCTCCACCCGTGTGAAACCGGGTGCCACCGTCGAGGTTCGCGCGTCCGTCGAGGACCCGGAAGGGGGAGACATCCGCGCCCGCTGGGAGCTGCGGCCCGATTCGTCCGAGTACCTGACCGGCGGCGATTTCCGGCCCGACATGCCCGCGATCGAGGGCGCTGTCGAGGCCGGGGGCGTGGACGGCGCCAGGGTACGCATGCCGGAACAGCCGGGACCCTATCGCCTGTTCCTGTATGCCTACGACGAGGCCGGCCATGCTGCCACCGCCAACGTCCCGCTGCTGGTGGAGGGCGAGCTGCGCACGCCCCTGCCGTTCCCGGTCTACGAGGACGGTCTCGAAGGAATGCCCTGGGTGCCGTCGGGCTGGATGGGCGACATCGATCATCTGACGCTGGACGGCGAGCACACGGGCGAAGTCCGCGAGGGCGCGCACAGCATCCGCCTGCGCTTCGAGAAGCCGTTCGGCTGGGTAGGCGTTGCCTGGCAGGATCCGCCGAACAACTGGGGCGACCAGGAAGGGGGTTACGATCTCCGCGGGGCCAGGGAGCTGGAGCTCTGGGCCCGGGGCGAGTACGGCGGCGAGAAAGTGAGCTTCGGCGTCGGCCTGCTCGAGGAGGACAAGGCGCATCCCGACTCCGCCATCCGCAAGGTGGACGACGTCGTGCTGACCCGGGAGTGGCGTCGCTATACGGTGCCGCTGAAGGGAGCGGACCTCTCGAGCATCAAGACGGGATTCGTGGTGACGGTGGTCGGGCGTGCCACCCCCGTGACGGTCTACCTCGACGGCATCCGCTACGTCCGCTGACGCCGCCGGGGAGGCCCCTCAGGACCGCTCCGCGGACAGTTCCCGGGACGGCGCGGGGCCGGTCGATTCGCGGATCTGCAGCGTCGACGGGATGACCACCGTAGCCGGTTCCGGCTCCGGCTTGCCGAAGCCGTCGATCAACTCGAGCGCGGCCTGTTCCGCCATCTTCGACAATGGCTGGCGGATCGTCGTCAGCGCCGGATAGACCAGCCGGGCGAGCGCGCTGTCGTCGAAGCCGGCCACCGACAGCCGGCCGGGAACGTCGAGCCCCAGCCGGTAGGCCACGCGGATGACGCCCGCCGCCATGTCGTCGTTGGCCGCGAAGATGGCGGTGGGCGGGTCGTCCAGCGCCAGGAGGCGCTCTGCCGCCACCTCTCCCGACTCGATCGAGTTGTCGCCATATGAGACCAGCGTCTCCGAGTACTCGATGCCGCTTCCGGCGAGGCCGTCCCGGTAGCCCGGCAGGCGTTTTGCCACCGCCTTGTGGCGGCGGTCGCCGGCGATAAAAGCGATTCTCCGGTGTCCCAGGGAAGCGAGATAGCGCGTCATCTCCGCGCTGATCTCCCGGTCGTCGGTGGCGATGCAGAGTTCGTCGTGGCTGCGGCCGCCCGGCGAGAGGCGCACGAAGCGGCTGCCCGTGGCAGCGATGGCCGCGACAATGCGGGGCATGTTCGACAACGGCGCCGCCAGCACGACCCCGTCCGGCTGGGTCTGCTCGATGAGCGAGCCGAGTTCTCTCCGTACGTCCTTGCGACGGAGGTCGCAGGGATGGATCAACAGTTCGTAATTGGCGGTTCGGCAGGCGCGCAGCGCCCCCTCCTGCAGCCGGATGACGTAGCCCGCGCTGGGGGCCTCATAGGCGGCGGGGTCGTCGTAGACCAGTACGATCAGGCGGGAGCGCTGGCTGGCTAGGCTGCGGGCCGAGAGGTTGGGGCGGTAGTTGAGCTGCTCGATCGCGAGATCGACCTTGTCGCGGGTCGACTGCCTGACGTTGGGTTCGCGGTTGACCACCCGCGATACCGTCTTGATGGAGACGCCGGCCAGTTCGGCGACGTCGTCTATGGTGGCTCTCGGCATCAGGTTTCCGCGGCTCCCGGGTTTCCTTCGGCCGGGGCTGCTCAGCGGCTGACGGCCCGGTCGACGTCCGCTCCTGCGTCGGTCATCAGATCGGCGAACTGCGTGCGCATGACGAGTTTCGGGGTGCGCTCGACGGTGAACAGCCCCCAGTGCTTCTCCGGCTCCAGCGGATCCGGGGATCCCTTCCACGGCTCGTCGAAGGCCTCGAACACGAACGCCAGGATCTCCTCCTCCGTGGTCCATTCGATCAGCTGCTCGTAGTAGCTCGCCTGCAGTTCCTCGGAGGCGTTGTGCGGCTCGATGCCCCGGCCGTTGGCCGCCGTCGGCCAGCCGGCCTCGGTGATCACCACCGGCTTGCCGGGATAATGATCGGCCACGGAGTGGTAGTTCTGCTTCGTGTACTCCAGCGCATCGTGGATGGAGCGGTACTCCCAGGCGGGGTAGGTGTGCACGGCGATGAAGTCCAGCACCTCCGCCAGCGGCTCCAGCTTGTAGGTCCACGGCACGTAGTTCTCGCAGAACGTCACCGGCTGCTCGATGCGGCTGCCCACCGCCGTGGCGTACTCGACGAGGCGCTCGACCGGCACCATGTGATCGGTCCACTCCACGCTGGCCTCGTTGCCGACCGAGACCGCGAGAACGCTGTCGCGATACTCCCTGGACAACGCGACCAGCCGCTCCAGCTCCCGCTCGTTGCCGCGGCGGTTGGCGGCGAGCGTCTCGTCGTCGAAATCCGCCCCCCACGGGCAATGGGGGTTGCTCATCTCGGCCGCCATGTCGAGCCCGAGCATCACGTGGAAGTCGAGCCCCTCGTCACGGATGACCTGCAGCACGGTCTCCGCGTGGGGGCTGCAGTCGTAGAGGCGGAGGAATCTCCAGTTGCGCCGCAGTATCAGCAGGTCCTCGCGGATCTGCTCGTAGGACGGATAGATTCGCTCGATCGGGCTCTGCCCCTCCCGGTAGCCGGAATAGCAGATCGCATTGCCGTGGGCCAGCCGCTGTCCCGAGGGGTCGGCCATGAGAGTCTTCAGTCTGTCAAACATACTTGGGGTTCCCGTCCTTGTCCCACAGGCCCCAGTAGGCGCCGACGTCGCCTTCCGAGTCGACTTTCCAGGCCTCGTCGAAGCTGGAGAACCAGAAGACTTCGATGCCGTCTTCCTCTGCCCAGCGGCAGGTATCGATGAAGTACTTGACGGCGTTCTCCCGCGAGGGCACCGCGCCGCCCGTCGCCGTGCCGATATTCGGCCAGCCGGTCTCGCTCACGACCACCCGCTTGCCGCCGCCGGCGCGCACCGCACGCCGGTACATCTCCTTCATGTACAGGAGTGCATACTCGGCCGGGCAACCCTCCCAGAACGGATAGCAGTTGGCGAGTATCACGTCGCAGGCAGCTGCGAGGCGGGGATGGTCCTCGAACTCGAAGTAGGCGTCGACGTAGCCCACGTCGGTCTCCGGCACCGCGGCCTTCGCCCGCTCGAGATAGGCGATGAGCTGGTCCTCGGTCAGTTCGCCCCGCAGCAGCACCTCGTTGCCGATCCCGAGGATGTCGGCGTGGCCCGCACCGGCGATGCCGATCGCATTCGCCAGCTCGACCTCGTTCTTCTCCAGGTCGCCGTCGAGCCACGCGCCCACCATCGTGCGCAGGCCGAACTCCCGGGCGATCGCCGGGATCCGCTCGTTGCCGTCGGTGCAGGAGAACGTCCGGATCCACTTCGTATACGGCGCGATGATCGCCAGCCGCTCGCGGATCTGGTCTTCGCCGACCTTCGTGCCGGGGCCCTGCCCCTCGACGTAGGGGCTGAACGACAGGCCGTGGATCTTCTGCTCGAGGATCCCGCGCACGAGCTCCTGCAGTTCGGCCTCCGACCAGTTCGCCACGTTGATTCCGGCCAGAGACAGTTTTCTCTGATACAGGTTCGACATCGGGTGACCTCTTGAAGCTACAGAGCGAGCAGGGTGTCCGGGTTCACGGTGACCGTGAGCCGGCGGATGCGCCCGTCGCGGCGGAACAGCGATGCGCTGTCCTCGGCAGACAGGCCGTTGGTCTCACGCGACTGGCTGGTGCCGTCCCGGTAGGTAACGGTCAGGGGCGAAGCCGGCCCGTCCGCCAGGCGGTAGACCACCGGGACCTGGCACCAGGTGAATGCGAGGCCGGCGTCGGGTATCGGCACGCTCGACCACGTGCCGTCGACGTCCAGGCAGCGCAGCGCAGGGAGGGAGTCGGAGAATTCGCGCCGCCGCAGCAGCTGCGGGTCGAATCGGACGCAGCCGTCGGCGACACGCACGCCCAGCTCGCCGAAGCGCGCCAGTATCCCCTCCTTCACCTGGCCGGTCATGCCCGGCTGGCGCGCACCGCCATAGCGCGGCGTGTGCGAATAGGGGTCGGTGGGGAATGCGCCGTAGGCAGCCGGCGTCTTGTTGAAGCCGAGTCCCGCCCGTACCCGGTAGTACTCGGCGCCCAGGCGCTTCAGCGCCGTCTCGTCCGCGCCGCCGTCCAGGGCGGAGAAGAAACTCTCCTGCACGGCCAGGAGCAGCTTCGAGACCATGTGCCAATAGATGCAGCCGAGGCCCTCGAAGCCGAACATCGTGCCCGAGCGCCCGGTGAAGAACTGATGGCCGAAGGTCTTCTCGAACAGCGCCCGCAGCGGCTCGCGGGCATCCTCCACCTCGCCGCCGCGGGCGCGGGCCAGGTCGTCCAGCTCCGCCAGCAGATCGCCCGCGTTCGCGAACTCGGCGCTGAAGCGATAGCAGCCGTCGGCGTCCTTCAGGACGATGCGGCGGTTCCCCTCGGCCAGCAACCGGCCGAGCAGCGGGATGCGCTCGACCTCCTGCTCCGGTATGCGGTTCTTCTCGAGGAAGCCGGGCAGCCGGCGGTCGGGATACAGCATGAAGCTGTCCTGGTCTGCCCGATAGACGTCGCTGGCGAACAGCGACTCCAGTATGTGACAGGCCTCTTCCGGCCCGATCGCCCCCGAGCTCAGGGCGGCCACCTGCCCTTCGAGCATCGGATAGAGCGTCTCGACGCGGATCCCGTCCGATTCCTGCTGGAGGAGGTTGTAGGCGTGGTAGAGGCCGTCCTCGCGGCGGTTGTTGCCGATGCTGTGATCGGCCACGGCGAGCACGTCGGCCAGCAATTCCTCCACCCGGCTCATGGGCCGCGTCTCGCTGCCGGACAGACCGTCCTTGCCGTAGACGGCCTCACGATAGCGGCCGGCCGCCTGTCCGAGTTCCGTCAGGGCCTCGAGGCGCCGTCCGGCGCCGATGTCGCCCTCGTGCAGCGCCGCCCGCAGCCGGCCGAGCGCGGCCGCGGTCTCGTCCAGCCAGGTGCAGACTTCACTGGACAGCTCGCAATGGCCGTCCTCGTCGCCGAGGAACTCCTGCAGGAAGCGGACATAGCGGCGCAGGTAATACAGCGTCACCATGGAGAGCCCCTGGCCGACCAGCGCGTTGTTGGCGTCGTTCCATTCCGGGCGCTGGGTATTCATCCAGATGCCGCCGTCCACGACCAGGTTGCCGAGTTTGGCGAGCAGCGGCACGATGAGCTTTTCGAGCAGTGTGACCAGGCGGACCTCGCCGTCCCCGTCGAGGACGAGTCGCGCGTCTGCCCCGATCTCGGCCTCGAGCCGCTCGATCTCCGCGGCGAGACGATCGTCGTAGTCGATCGTATTCTTGGGGTGCTGCAGCAGCGCCTCGAACGGCCGGATGCGATAGGGCACGTTGGCGTAGGCGAAGACCGGCTCGTGCAGCAGCCGGGCGAGGCGCGCCGGATGGAACCGGCTCGAGATCTCCAGCAGTTTCAACAGGTAGATGATCTGGTGGTCGCCCCAGTAGCCGATGTAGCTCCAGGGGTCGTCGGGGTCTTCCACCTCCCAGTCGATGCCTCCCTTCGTGATGCGGTAAGGGTTGTAGCCGTCCATCGTGGAGGCGTTCACGAACTTCGCGATCATGTTCTCCACGAACTCGGGATAACTGACCGCGAGCGCCTCCCAGTTCTGGAAGATGTCCCGCCAGTTGCCCTCGTACCACAGCACCGGATAACCGTGCCGGTCCTTGAGGCGGATGGAGAAGTGGTTCCAGGGCCGGCTGGGATCGCCGTGGCGCCGGCCGAATGTGATGGGCAGGTACTCGTGGCACAGCCGCTCCAGCTGGCGGTCGCCCCGGTCACCCCGGTCACGTATTGCGTCAAGCAGGTCGGGGAACGGCAGCTTGTCGGGCAGGCTGTCGAGCAGCGCGGCGTTGCGCTCGTACACGCGGGTATTGAAACTCCGGACCGTCTCCCGGAAGTCTCGCCCGATCACCTCGTACTGGTGCGGGAAGTAGCCGCCGCGCAACACGTTGAACAGGACGTTGGCGTAGTGATACTCGGTGACGGTCTCTTCCGCGGTCGCCTGGAAGCCGTCGCAGCTGGACATGATGCGGGCCAGCTCGTCCGACCCGCGCCGCACCGAGGCGTCGATCGAGGCGGCGAGTCCGCGCCGGTGACCCAGCTGCCGCGCGAGCTCGACCACTTCCGCCTGGCTCTTCTCGACGTCCGCGACGATCTGCCACGTGCGCGCCGTTCCGGGAGCCAGTTCCAGGGTCTGGTTGACGAGGAACGCCCCGCGTATCCCGCGCCTGTGGGTCTCGGGACGTACCGCGCCGCCGTGGCGGAAGGTCTCCACCTGTTCGGCGGAGACCAGGATGATCGGGTCGTCGAGGCCGAGGCAGAAGGCGAAGTTGGCCTTCAGCGACTCGCAGGGTTCCGCCCGGTCGGTGATGCCTGAGTACAGGGTGAAAAGGCCGAGACCCGTCTGCGTGTCGAGTTCCGTCCACTTGTAGGCGTCGACCAGATTGCTGGAGTTGGTCTGCGCGAAGCGGGGGGTGCCCGCCGGCAGGATGTTCTGCAGACCGTCCAGCAGCTCGACGGAGCGCTCGTGGCGGCCCCGGTTCGCCAGTTCGCAGCGGCGGACGAAACCGTGGGTGTCGCTCGTCTCCCAGGTGTAGCGGAAGGCTAGCTCCAGGTCGTGGTTGATCTCCTCGAAGCACAGCCGGTTGCCGAGCACGTTCTTGTAGAGGTTGCGGCTGACGGCGAACTTCTCGTCCTGCTCCCGGTTGAAGGGCTCCCACTGGTGCAGCCGCCCGTCTGCCTCCACGCGCAGGAAGGTGCGCGGGCCGGTGTGCAGCGTGCTCTCGTGGATCTTGTCCACGGTGACGTAGGGGAACAGCGCCGTATCCGGGGATACCCGCCCGGCGGTGACGCCGCCCGTGGAGGAGGCGAACAGCCAGTGGTCCACGTTCGAGACGACGGTGATGAAGAACGGCGGCATCCGGTCGACGTTGCGGATGGCGTAATGGCGCTCATTGTCGAAGTCGACGAATTCGCCCTCGGCTTCGAGGCAATCGGTCGGCTCCATCTTCCAGGCAGTACTCAACAGTCTCTCTCCCCTCAGTCCACGAGCAGCAGCGACCCGAACAGCCCGGCGTCGATCCAGCCGCGGTCTTTCGGTCCGCTGGGTACCGACTCCGAGCCGATGAAGTTCTCCCGCAGCTCGCTGCCGTCGTTGTCGCAATAAGCCAGCATCAGGCCCATCTGCTTGCCCGTCTCCAGCTCGACGGGGCGGTTGTCGTCGGCACCGTCCACGTAGTCGTCGCCGTAGATGTGGATGGCGACCTCCCAGACGACGCCGTCGGCCGTCTGTCTCCAGCGGCTCTCCACGTGGTGGGAATAGTCGCGCGGCCTGCGGTCCGTGCCGATGTCGATGGCGCGGTTATCCAGCGACAGGTGATAGGCGAAGGCGTTGTGGTTGTACTGATGCTCGCCACCGGAGTAGTCCTCGTCGATGAAGATCTCCAGGCAGTCGTCGTCCCAGTACTGCTCCAGCGGGTCGCGGTGCGCGTCGAACAGCACGTCGTCGACGATCTCGGCCAGGATGTACAGGCGGTCCGCCGTCCACACCACCTTGTACCGACCGCGGAAGTCCTCGGGCGTGTACTCGTCTCCCAGCCACCGGTATTTCAGCTCCTGCCACTGCGCGCGGTCCCAGATCGCCTCGTCCCCCACGCCGTCCACCACGGGAGCCACCGCGGCGCGAGGCGCCCGGTATTCGGTCCTGTCCGCATAATGGGATGCCTCGGCGGCCGCCGTCGTGGCCGCGAGGCATGCGACGGCGATTGTCATGCCGCGCATGATTTGCGTGTTGATCATCTCGATCTCCGCGCGCTTGCGAGCGATCCGGCGTCGGGACGTTGTTCTGTCGTTTTTTCCGGCGCTGCTCGTTCTGCCGGCCTGGTCGGCCGGCACTCCCCCGGAGACCCGGGAGCTGCCCGGAGTCACCCCGCTGGCGCGCAGTATAGTCGATTTTGACAGCGCTGTCAGTATCGTCGGCACGTCCTGTCGGCTGTGGCCGGGCGGCGCGGGGAGCGGGGTAAGGCGGGCAGGGGGAGGGGCTAGAAGCGGCTGTCGAGAATCCGCGTCTTGATCCGCTCGAACTCCTCCTCGGTGACGTAGCCGGCGTCACGCAGTTCGCCGAGTTCCCTCAGTTGCTCGAGGGTGCGGGATATCCGGTCGTCGCCGGCCGGCGGCAGGGGCGCGGACGGCGCGGTTGCAGTCTCGCTGGGCGCTGGCGCGGCTCGGGGCCCGGGTTCCTGGCTCGTCCGGTTCGCCGCAGAGTCGGCGGGCTGCGTCGGGGCTTCGGACTCACCGGCCTCGCGCTCCCGGCGCTGGCGCTCCTCTTCCGCCCGGCGCTGCGCCTCCAGCTGAATGCGCTCGTTCGCCAGACGGGCTCGCTCGGCCGCCGTGTCGGCGGACTGCGCGTATGCCGGCAGCGCAGCCAGTGTCGCCGCCAGGGCCAGTGCGGCCAGCCCGGCCAGCCTTGGTGTCTGCGAGATTCTCATGCCCGAATCCTACTCCGAGACGCCTGTGCCTGACCACCGCGCGCCATGTTGCGCCGGCCGGTTACCGTCGGCTAGGACGATTCCGGCAGCGGGATGAACTCGTCGTCGCCCTCGATGCGGTCGAAGCGGCCCTCGCGCCAGTCGCGTTTCGCCTGCTCGATACGCTGTTTCGAGCTCGAAACGAAGTTCCACCAGATGGTGCGCCCGCCCACCGGCTCGCCGCCGATCAGCATCAGGCGGGTATCGGCCGTCGCCACGAGTTCCGCGGGTGCGCCCGTCCGGAACACGGCCATGAGGCCGGTCCCGTATTCTTCGCCGTCGACGGTCACGCTGCCGGAGACCACGTAGACGGCGCGCTCCGTGAACTCCAGCGGCAGAGCGAGCCGCTCCCCCGCGGGCACCAGGGCCTCGGCGTACAGCGTCTTCGAATACGTGCGCACCGGCGATACGGCGCCGAAGGCTTCGCCCAGGATCAGTCGCAGGGTTGCGCCGCCCGCGGCGATTTCCGGCAGCTGGTCCGCCGGCGTGTGGGCGAAGGCGGGGGCGATCTCCTCCATCCCGTCGGGCAGGGCGATCCAGGACTGGATACCGTGCATCGAGGCCTCGACGTCCCGGTCGGAGCCGGCGCGCTCCGAATGCACGATGCCCCGGCCGGCGGTCATGAGGTTCACGGCGCCGGGCCGGATCGGCTGCGCGTAACCCAGGCTGTCCCGGTGCATGATCTCGCCGTCGAACAGATAGGTGATGGTGGCGATGCCGATATGCGGATGGGGCCGGACGTCGATGCCCTCTCCCGGCGGGAAGACAGCCGGGCCCATCTCGTCGAAGAAGATGAACGGGCCCACCATGCGCCGCTCCGGAGCCGGCAGGAGCCGCCGGACGGTGAAGCCGCCCAGATCCCGGGGCCGCGGCGAGATTCGCAGCGTAACGGGACCACTGGTCCCGGAGCAGACGGGCTCGAATGCCGGTTGCGTACTCATGGCGGGGTCTCCCGGGGCCGATGGACGCTTCTATGGTGCCATGCCCCGGCGGGTGCAGGGATACCCTTCTTGCCGCCCGAGCTATTGGCTCGGGATTTCCGAACCCTCGAAATGCCCGGCCACGCTAAATTAACCGGCTGAACCAGTTTCATCTTCGAAGGAACAGCAATGAAGAATTCGCTCCGTCTTTTCGCCTCTCCTGCCGTCATCGCGGCGATCCTCGCCTGTGGCTTCCTCGCCGACGCCGGACCGGCCTCTGCGGCAGGCGCAGCGGACGACGACAAGGCCTTCCACGATCATCACCATGGCGATGACGGCCACGCCGGCGAACACGAGCATCATCACGGCGACGACGGCCACGAAAGCGAGCACGAGCACCACCACGGCGACGATGGCCATGCGACCGAGCACGAGCACCATCACGGCGACGACGGCCACGCCGATGAGCACGAGCACCACCACGACGGCGCCGAAGCCGGCGGTGAAGAGCACCACCACGGCGACGATCATCACCCGGCCGACTGACCGCGGCCGGCCCGTCCGCAAAGGCCCGTATTAGCGCAGGCCCTGCCCCGTGCTACCGTCCGTGAAAAGCGAGACGGAGGGCACGCCGTGACAGAACCCAAACTGCCGGAAGCGCTGCAGGCCATCAAGGACCGGGGCTACGTCGTCTGGAAGACGGACCCGCCGGCGGCGCTCGCCGCCAAGTTCATGAACACCCCCATCGAGGTGGCGGAGATCCGCCACGTGCGCGTCTGGGGCCTGCAGGTCGATGACGAACGCGAGCTGCCGGGTAAAGAGCGCACATCCATCCCCGACGAGGAGCTCTGGCAGGTGGAGCTGGTGGCAGACGACGGCTCGAAGTACGAGGTGAGCGCGGCGACGGTGGAACCGGCTCCCTAGCGGCAAAGTGCCGGGACAGCCGACTCGAGGCGGAATCGAGCCGGCTGTACCCGCAGTCCGGATTCAGTAGAGATTCGTCACCGCCTGGTTGTAGTTCACGGTGTCGATGCCGATGCCGCCGCTGGCCGTGTAGGTCAGCCCGGCGAACTCCAGCGGGTAGTAGCTGAACCACGCGCCGTTGCCGACGTCGCCAAAACCGACGGGCACAGAAACGCTGGCGCCGCGGGCGTATCCGCCGATGCCATCCACCGGTGCATTCCACAGGCCCAGCGTTCCCGAGAAGCCGACGGCCACCGATGCTCCGGTGGAGACGACCGTCGACATGTAGAAGCGGTGGCCACCGTCCCAGTCCATGGCCAGTCCCGCCTCCTGGGCCGCGCCTGCGATAAACTTGACTTCGGGCGCGCCGCCGAAGCTCAGCGTGTCGAAGCCCGCGGCGCGGGACTCGTCGCGCAGGCGGGCGAAGCCCGGCGTCTGCATGATGATACGGACGGCTCGCGATCCGTCCCTGTCCCGGATGGCGCGGCGGAGATCCCCGTTGGCCGCGAGTTCCACCACGAATGCGGCCGCGACGACCTTCAGCGCTTCATGCGCTGCCCGGTGCTCCGCGGCGAGCCGGATGACCTCGCCTTCGCCGCTCCCTGATCCGCACACCTGGTCGTACGGGGGGCCGACGTCCTGCAGTATCTTTGGGGGCGCGGCCTGCAGAGTCAGGCCGTCGTCACAGCCCGGCCTGGTCTCGCAGCTCTGCCCCGGGTTGAATGCACCCAGGAAGGCTTTCTTGGTCGATCCCTCCGGGCACTCGAAGCACTCGCCCTTGCTCTCGAAGGTATCAGCCGGGCAGCCGTAGGCAGAGCGCACGAAGGTGGCATCCTTGCGTTCCTTCTTGCCGAGCTTCACGCCCCGTTCCTTGCAGGAGTCCGGCTTGTGGATGGGTGTCATGGTGCGCTTGTAGCCGTTCGGACAACGCCAGCACTCCCCGCCGTTGTGGGGCGTGAAATAGACCTGTTTGCCCTTGCAACCCCAGTTCTCGGCGTCCTGGACGTAGACGGCGTCGATGGTCCTTTCCTCGCCGCAGGGCTCGTGCCCGTCCTCGCCGCAGATGAACTCCGGAACACCGAAGGAATCGTTGTGGACTTGGTGGCGGCTGCGGGTCACGGAGGCCGTCGTCGGCTGTGCTTGTGGCGCCGCGACACTGGCGGGCGGCGCTGGAGCGTAGCCCGGCGGCTGTTGCGCCGGAGGCTGTTGCGGCGGCGGCTGATAGGTCTGCTGCGGCGGCACCGGTTGGTAGGCGGGGGGAGCGGGCTGGTAGCCGGGGGGAGCGGGCTGGTAGGCACCGGGGGCGCTGCCCGCCGGGGGAGCGGCGAGCCCGGCCGCGCTCATCTCCTGGGCATACCACTGCGGGTTGTCCAGCTGCACGGGGATCAGCTTGTACTGGACCGGCATCAGCGCCGTCTGCACGGACACCGCGAGGCTTCGGTCCGGCTGCACGGTCGCCGTCAGCTGTCCCATCAAAGGCAGGTCGCTGCCCGTGTACTTCCCCGGCGCGGCCGGCGCGATGTCGCGCAGCACCACCATGCCCGGCTCCACTTTCAGCACGAACATGTGCACCCAGGGGTCGACGGCATAGGCGCGGCCGCCCTCGATGCGGATCTTCTTGCGGATGGTATTCACCAGCCAGGTGCCGTCCAGCGGCATGGGCTGCGTGGCCGGTACCTGATCCGCGGTGGGCAGGAATGCCGGTATCTGCGGGATCTGGGGCGTCTGCGCCAGGGCCGGCGCCGTCAGGACGGCGAACAGCACGGCGGCGCACAGGCCGGAATTACGGGCCATCCGCGGCGGGCGGCGGAGCATGCGGTCTCCGCGAGGCGGCACAATCGCCATGGTCTCTCTCCGTTTCATGGATCTCATGCCCCTAAGCAGGGGATGGCCGGAGAAACGATAAAGAGACCGGCTGTCAGTCGGGGTTTTTCTTTTCGCTCATGTACTTGCGCAGCCAGGCCCTCGCCAGCCGCAGGTCCCGGCGGCTGGTGGGCTCGGAGACCCCGACCACCCGGGCGGCCTGCTCGTGGGTCAGGCCGCCGAAGTAGTGGAGTTCCAGAATGCGGGCCATGCGTTCGTCGAAGCCGGCGAGCTTCGACAGGGCCTCGTCGAGGTCCAGCAGATCCTCGTCCGCACTGCTGCCCATCGCCGACTCGTCGAGAGTGACCCGCAGGGCATCGCCGCCGCGCTTGGCGGCCTTGCGCGCATTCGCGTGGTTGACCAGCAGGCGGCGCATCATGCGTGCCGCGAGTGCGTAGAAGTGCGTCCGGTCCTGCCAGTCGGTGTCTACGCCGATCAGCTTCGCGTAGGCCTCGTGCACGAGGGCGGTCGGTTGCAGTGTGTGGCCGGCAGACTCGCTCCCGAACAGCCGTTGTGCTATCCGCCGCAGTTCGCCGTAGACCAGCGGCGTCAGCGACTCCAGGGCGGCCGCGTCCCCGTCGGCCCAGTCACGCAGGAGCCGTGTGATCTCTCCGGCATCGGGTGGCGAAGGCTGGCTCACGACGCGGTCCGGGCCCCTTCAGCGCGAGAGGATGACGCCGAGGGCGTCGGGTTCGCGGTCCGTGGGCCAGCGTCCCAGGATCTCCCACGACGCCGTATCGATGACCGCGACCTCGTCGCCGCCGCTCACGGCCACCCAGGCCCGATCGCCATCCGGGTGAATCTCCACGCCGATCGGCAGCGCCGCCTTTCCGAGCAGCGTCTCCTTGTACTCCGCACCGTCCTCGGCCGCCGGGATGCTGCGTACGAGTTGCCGCGCTGCGACGTCGAAGACGGATACGGTCGCGGCCCGGGCGTTGGTCACCAGGGCGTGCCTCCCGTCCGGGGTGAAGGCAATGCGGATGGGCACGCCCGCCGAATCCAGTGTCGCCAGGACCTCCAGTGTGCCCGTGTCGATCACGCTGACGGTATCCGCGGCCCGGTTCGTGACCCAGACCTCGCCGCCGTCCCTGGTGACGGCCACGCCTTCGGCGCCGTCGCCGGTCGCGACCGAGCCCGTCACCTCGCCGGCGCCGACGTCCACCCGCTCCAGCGTACCGGCGGCGATGTTCGTGACCCAGGCGTGGGCGCCGTCCGGCGATGCGGCCACCATGTGCGCCGTCCCGGGCCCGACCGGGATGCGCGCGTCGACCTCTCCATCGCCGATATCCACGATCAGCAGGCTGTCGATGCCCTCGGCGGTGACGGCCAGCCGCCCGTCCGGCAGGAAGGCCATGCCGTGGGGACGACTGTTCTCGCCCAGGTCGATCACGCGGGCGACCTCGCCCGCCGCCCAGTCGATCACCGTCAGGCTGTCGCCCGGCGCATCGCGCCGGCCGTAATTGCTGACCACGGCGTGACGCCCGTCCGGCGAGACCTCGATCTCGTGGGGACCGGCGCCGGTATCGAACCACGCCCGTCTCTCTCCGGTCGCGGCATCCAGTGCCCACACCGTGTCGGCGCTCTTGTTGCCGACCAGCAGCACGTCGGCGTCGGCGACGGCCGCCAGCAGCTGGATCGCGGCGAGGAGTGTGAAGGCTGCTCTCATGGTTCGTCTTCCTGCAGGTGCACGGGAGAGTTGCCGAGATTATGCTTGCCCCGTGCACGATGCAAAGCCTGTCCCCCCATTCGTCCGCGATCCGCTGTTCCTGCTCGCGGTCGCCGCCGGCCCTGCGGGCTGGCTGGCGCTTGCTCTCATCCTGCCGGCGGCGGCCGACCTCGCCTGGCCGCTGGCCGACCCGGCGAAGTTCGTCATCGTTGCCGCCGTGTATCCGCTCGTCGAGGAAGTGGTGTTCCGCGGCCTGCTCCAGGGCAGCCTGCTGCGCACGGGCTGGGGCGCGAAGCGACTCGGTGCGCTGACGGCGGCGAATATTCTCGCGGCGATCGCCTTCTCCGCTGCCCACCTCGTACGCACGACACCGCCGTGGGCAGCAGCGGTGCTTGTGCCGGGTCTCGTCTTCGGCTTCTTCCGCGAGCGTCACGGCCTGCATGCGGCCATCCTGCTGCACGTGATCTACAACGCCGGCTTCGTGTGGCTGTACTGGGGCTGATGCCTGCGGCGCCGTGAAAAAGAAGGGGCGCTCCTTCCGGGGAGCGCCCCTCCGAGCCGCTCGGCATCGTGCCGAGTGGGTCACGCCTTCTTCACCTCCCTGTGTCTCATGACGTAGATCAGGCTGAGTGCGATCAGCAGCATCAGCGTCGGGTCGGGTTCGCCGCCGCCGATCGTGCATCCGCCGCCCGATCCGCCGCCGTCTGCCGCAGGCGCGGTCACCGGCGCCGGCGAGTAGACCGCGGGGGCTGCCGGGTCGACGATCGTGCCGTTGACCAGCAGGTCGTTGTCGCCATTGTCGCCGTCGGTGATGCTGTAGGTGATGGTGTTGCCTTCGATCGTCGCCGGCACGGAGTACCAGTGGTCGGTCGGGTCTTCATGGGTCGGCCCGAACTTCCAGTAGGTCGTGGCCGCAGGCAGCGGCTCTTCGAAGGTCAGCGTCACCTCTATCGTCCCGCCGAGGTAGACGTTGGTGACGGTGAAGTCCAGCACGCCGTGCGGGAAGTCGTAGTCCGCAGGCACGTCGGGATAACCGTCCAGCGTGTGCCAGGTCGTCTCGGCGAGGACGGCTTCGGACTGCTCGTCCGGAACCACCGTCACACGGGACTTCGTGCCGTGAGCCGTGTCGACTTCCCGCGTGTCGCCGCGCACGAAGCCGTGGCGGTACATCGCGTGTTTGGCGATCCCGTCATCCCCGGACCAGACCGTGTAACTCTCCCGCCCGTCCGGACGGATCTTGATCTGGGTCTCGAAGTCGCCGAAGTCGTCCGGCGTGCCGAACAGCGCGTCCCCGGCGGTGATCGCCTGCGGTGCGGAGAAGCTCTGCCCCGCGTCCAGGGTAACCTGCATGTAGATGTCGACGTCGCCGGCATCCTCATAGTGGTCGTAGACGTTCTCCTGCAGACCGTAGGCGACGTAAATCACGTTCGGGTCCTGGCAGTCCGTCGCGTCGGTGGCGCACTTCGGCCCGCTGCCGGGCGTCGGCACGATCCGCGGCTCCTTCACGGTGTAGCCGGATTCCGCCGTGACCAGCGGCGTGAGGTTGCGGGCGTCCGTCCAGGTGGCTCCGCCGTCGGTGGAGCGACGCACCATGAAGTTGTAGGGCGCTTCGCTGTCGAGGTCGAGGAACTGCACCAGGTCCGGCACGTAGCTGTAGCCCAGCAGCACGGTGCTGCCGCGCATCATGCCGCGATGCGCCAGGGCGTTCTCCAAGGGGTTGGCGCCAGTGGCGATCGCCTCGCCCATCTGGCCGGTACCAGGCTCACCGCCGACCGTCCGCGATCCGCTGAAGTTCATCGCGGCTTCGTGGACCTCTTCGCGGATCGCATAGAGTGGATCCTCGTCGTCCATGATGCTCACGCGGCAGTTCTCGACGTCCACCGCCGGCTGCACGTTCTCGGGCATGAAGCCGCCGACGGCGCGGCGGAGCATGATGTCCGAGGGTCCGCCCTGGGTGTAGTCGCCCTGCTTGTAGATGAACAGCAGGGGGACTTCCTGGCTGGCCGACTGCACGAGGAAGCGCACGCGGCGCGCGCTCTCCCACGGGTTGCTGATGATGCAGCCGTGCTCGCCACCGACTGGCGGAGCGTCGAAGCTGAATGCGTGGTAGCGGACGTACTTGCCTTCTTCCCAGCCTTCCGTGCCCTTGGTCTCCTCGTACGCGATGATCGTGTTGTCGTCCAGCAGGCCGATATTGGAGCGGGAGGAGCCCACTTTGCCGCGGTCGTAGTCGCCCGGCGGATGGGTCTCGATCTCACGGCCCTCCAGCGGACCCTGCATGAACACGTTGCGCGTGATCCGCACGGGCTCGCTCCAGGATTCGTTCACGAAGCGGGCCGGGTCCGGGCCGGTACCGGCCGCATTGAGCATGGGCAGGTAGGTGTACCAGATGTCGGTGCCGTGGTTCACGTTGGCGCCGGAGGCGCCAGCGCCGGGGCCCTCGGCCTCGCCCAGTTTCAGACCCATGGGGTCTTCCTGCCAATTGATGACGTAGGCGAACTTGTTACCCCGGGTCGCATCCTGTTTGGGGTCCCGAATACCGGTTGTCAGCTGGTCGGTCTTGTAGGGCAGACCGCCCCACGCCTCGTAGGTGTTGAATGACTTGGTCTGCGGATTCCAGACCAGCCGCGACACGTACTGGCAGCTGTAGGGCACGGTGATGCCGAAGAGTTCCGGGTACACGACGAAGCGCTGTTCGCCGCCGGGGCAGTACTTGCTGTTGAAGCTGACGAGGAGCAGGTTGCCGACGTTACGGTGATTCGGCTTGTCGGAATCGCCCGGGTAGTCCACCGCGCGGGGATCATTGATGAGATCCGGTGTCCCGGTCAGCGGATCGATCATCGGCATGCCGTCCTGCACCAGGATGCCCCGCCCGGAGGAAAGAGCGGCGGTGTTGTCGATGTTCAGCCCCTCGCTCCAGGTGGCCCCCTCGTCCGTGGAGTACTTGATGATGATGTCGTTCGGCTTCTGGGTCTTGGCGCCCTTGGCGTTCCAGGCCAGGCCATTGCCGCTCAGGTCCACGTCCTGCGCCTCTCCGTAGATGGCGAATAGCGTGCCATCCGGCGTGCGGAGGATCTTCACCTTGTTGGTGGACGCGCCGTCGGAGACCATGCTGGGACCTTCGGCCGGCTCGAATTCCAGGATGTCGCCACCTGCGACGTCAGCGACCGCCTGGATGCTGAACACGGCCGATGCAACCGTCAGCGCGGTAAGTATCGAACGTTTCATGATTGCACCTCTCGGGGCGCTCCGGAGCCGACAGACCTGCCGGCTTTTTCGGGCCCAAACCGGAGCGCCTGGGAGTCAAGTTAGTCCCGCGGAGCGCGGGCGCGAACTCGAGACTGACGGTCGTCAGTGGTCATCGTCATGGGGGGCAAGAAATGTGACGCAGTTCACATTTTTCAGGCGAAGTCGGTGAACCTCTCCGGGTCGAAGTGCAGGTGCTCGGCGGTTTCGTCCAGGAGGGAGGCCTCCTTCAGGTCCGCCATTACCCTGGCGGCGGTCTCGCTGGCCACGCCGGTCATTGCCGCCATGTCGGCCCGGTTCATGCGCGGACACGAGTCGCCGTCCCCGAACTCGCCGAGGTGGCGCAGCAGCTTGATGATCCGGGATCTCGAGGGGCCGCTGGCGATATCGAACAGCAGGTTCTCGGTGCGCACCATCTGCCGGTACATGCGGCTTTCCAGTTCGCCGTACAGCGCGGGCTCCCTGGTCTTCAGCTGGTCTATCACACTGACCGGGATCCGGCACAGGCTGGCCGCGGTCACGGATGTCGCGGTGTTGTCGTAGCGCGGCTGGAACATCGCGTCCAGGCCCATGACGTCGCCCGGGCCGAGCAGCCTGAGAATTCGCGCATGGCCTTCACCGTCGGTGTGCCAGACCTTTACGAAGCCTTCCCGGATGGTGAAGACGGCATCGGCCTCCTCGCCGGCGGCCACGATGACGACACCCGGGTCCACGTGGTAGCTCTGGATCCGGAAGAACGTCCCGGCGTAGCGTCGGGACTCGAGCCGTCCGAATGGCACGGGTACGCGGGACTGGCAGTGCCGGCAATCCGCACGCCCGACCCGGAACTGATCGAGGCAGGGCGCGACTTTCTGGCCTGGCATGGTTGCTCCGGTGGACGGGGCTGCGGAGTGATATTCACACGATACCACGCTGCCGTCGCCGCGTACGGGTCTGCATCACACGCCCGATTGTGATGGCGCTACGCCGGTCCGCCGGCGAGTGTCAGCAGATGCCGCCCGTAAGCTGCCACGTCGTCCCAGTCCGTGTAGTCGATGACGGCGGTGCGGTCGGTGGGCCCGCCGGTGAACTTCATGATCATCTGGATGGCGATGGTGTCGAGCGCGCCCCAGGAGGGATAGTCCACCTTGCCGGCCAGCACTTTCAGATCCCGCGGCTGCCAGGGTGAGCGCTCTAGGAATTTCTGCATGTAACGGTTGCCCTCGATCGTGGCCTTCTCCGGCGTGCGAGCCGTGACCGAGACATTGAAGAAGCTGTGGGGCTTTGCCTCGAGCTGCTCCCGGTGCGTCGCGATGAACTCGAACACCTCGTCGTCGTAGGTGCCGTAATAGACCGGCGCGCCCAGCGCGATGACATCGGGCGCATCGAGGTCGACGCCCTCGTGGATCGCCTCGACCACGTCCATCATCTCGCCATCGCCGCCGCCCTCGCCGACGGCGTCGCACATGCGCCGCGCGATCCGGGCCGTGTGGCCGCTGCGGCTCCGGTAGAGGATCAGTACCGATGTCATGTCATGCACTCCCTGCGGGTCAGCCACTTATCCTGCATCAGTGGTGCGTCGGCGGACAAGCGCGGCCTCACTGCCGCCCCGGTTCTGCGTCGTCTTGCGCGGGCGCCGCGACGCGGTCCTCCTCCACGAGCAGCACCAGCGCCATGTCCTGGCTGCGGGCCCAGGCGAAGGCCAGGGCCGCGCCGAGCATGAGAGCAACCATGATGGCGGTTGCGCGGTACAGATAGACTCGCCGCATCGCTGTCTCCCCTGTCTCCCCGTTACACCAGCTCGAATCGCTCCGAGCGTATCCGCGCCCGCGGGATGCCGCGCGTGCGCAGCGCATCCTCCACTGCGTCCATCATCGGCGGCGGGCCGCAGACGAAATGCATGCGCTCGATGCCTTCCTCAGGCAGGTGGCGCGCGAGCACATCCTCGCCGATGACGCCCCGCTCGCCGGTCCAGCCCGGGGGCGGGTTCTCGATGACGTAGACGACCGTGAGCGCCAGCCGATCGGCCAGTTCCCCGAGGGCCTCGCGGTAGGGGGTGTCTTCCCAGCGCGGCGAGCCGTAGAACAGCAGCACCGGCCGCGGATCGCCCCGGTCCGCCATCGTCCGCAGGATACCCAGGAACGGCGCGATGCCGACGCCGCCGGCGAACAAGACGTAGCCGGCGGCGGGCGCCCGGTCCGGCGAGAAGGAGCCGTGAGGCCCGTCCAGCCAGGCCCGGCGGCCCGGCTCCACGTTGCCGATGCCGGAGGTGAAATCCCCCAACTCCTCCACGGCGAACTCCAGGCGCGGGCCTGCCTCCGCGCTGGACGAGAACGAGAAGGGATGTTCCTCGACGCTGTACGGGCTCCGGCTCAGGCTGACCCAGGCGAACTGGCCGGGCCGGAACGCGATGCCATCGTGGCCTTCCGGCTCCAGGACGAGGCTCCAGGTGCGGCCCCGCTCGGCCTCCACCGCCGCCACCCGCCAGGGCCGGCGGATCTGGAAGGCCGGCTTGCCGAGCCGCAGCCAGGCGAAAGAGGCGACCAGCAGCGCCGAGATGGCGATCAGCACCCCTTCCTTCCAGGCCGTGGCCGCGTAGCGGGCCGAAAGATGGATATGGCCGTGGGCGAGTCCCAGGGCGCAGAGGCCGAGAAGCGCATGACTCACTCGCCATTGTTCATAGCCGAGCCCGATGCGCTTGCGCGCCAGCGACAGCACGACGAGCAGCACCAGTGCATAGAGCGCCCAGTTCCCGAGCCGGGTGCCGGCGGTCCCGCCGAACGGGTCCAGCAGGCCCGCCATCGCGGGCCGGTCGGCCACCAGCAGCAGCGGATGTGCCAGCAGGAGACCGACCGCCACCATGCCCATCTCCCGGTGGTACTTCAGGATGATGTCGATACCGTAGGGCGCCGTGACGTGGCGGTAACGGGCGATGAGCAGGAACTGCACGGCGGTCTGCGCCAGCGCTACGAAGGCGAGCGCCACAGAGAGTTCGGCCAGGAAGGAGCGGCCCGGCGGCGTCGGCGAGACCATCATCACAATCAGCGGCGCAAGGATGACCGCCAGATAGGCGGCAACCCAGAACACTCCTTCGACCGTCCGTCCCATACCGGCACTCCCTGCGCGGCTCGACCTGTCCCGTCTGCTGCATCGAGCGCCGGACCGTCGCCGAACAACCCTCGTGCACCGGCCGCCGGGAAACAAATACCCGGTCGGACCGGTCTTAACCACTGTACAGGTCCTGTTCGGCCTGCTGCCAGCACGGAAAGACACATGGACAGACGCACCCTGCTCAAACGGCTCCTCCTCGCCGCCGGCGCCCTGGCCGCCGGCCCGGTCCTGGCGGAGAGCGAAACGGATACGCCGGCCGGCGCCGGCGGCGGCGAGGAGGAGTTCCCCCCGGTGAATATCACCCGCGAACAATGGCAGGAGATCCTGCCGGCGGACCGCTACCGCATCCTCTTCCGCGAGGGCACGGAGCCGGCGGGCTCGAGCCCGCTGGACAAGGTCTACGACCCCGGTACCTACATCTGCGCGGCGTGTTATCTGCCGCTGTTCGCGAGCAAGGACAAGTTCGACAGCGGCACGGGTTGGCCCAGTTTCACGCAGCCTATCGAAGGCCGGATCGGCACCAAACTGGACTTCAGACTGATCCTGCCCCGCACCGAGTATCACTGCATCCGCTGCGGCGGCCATCAGGGCCACGTGTTCGACGACGGCCCGCCGCCGACCGGCCAGCGCTGGTGCAACAACGGTCTGGCGCTGCGCTTCGTCCCCGAGGGCGAGGCCTTGCCGGAGCTCAGGACTTCCGCATGAGAAACCGTATCCTCGCATTCGCACTGGCGCTGGCGCTCGGCCCGATGCTGGCCGGGCCGCTGGCCGCGGCAGAGGCGGTCGCCACCTTCGCGGGCGGCTGTTTCTGGTGCATGGAGCCGCCCTACGACAAGCTGGACGGCGTCAAATCCACCGTCTCCGGATTCATGGGCGGCGACGTGAGGAACCCGAGCTACCAGCAGGTGGTCCGCGGCGGCACCGGCCATGCGGAGGTGGTGCAGGTCACCTACGATCCGGAGGTAGTGAGCTACGAGACGCTGCTCGCGGTGTACTGGCGCAACGTCGACCCGTTCGATGGCGACGGGCAGTTCTGCGATCGCGGCCCCTCCTACCGACCGGAGATTTTCTGGCAGACCGAGGCACAGCGCGAGGCGGCGCTGGAGTCCCGGGCCGAACTGGCGGGGCGATTCGACAACGAGATCGCCGTCGATATCACCGAGGCCGGTGAGTTCTGGCCCGCGGAGGATTACCACCAGAATTACTACGAGAAGAATCCCGTCCGTTACAAGTTCTACCGGTGGAATTGCGGGCGCGATAGCCGGTTGCAGGAGGTTTGGGGCGACGAGGCAGCGGCCGCCACGCAGTAACGCTGCCGCTGGTGTCGGCATTGCGTTGCCGGAATACAGGCCTGCAGATTCACACTAGCCGGGAGAGGCGGAGATGTTCCGGAGTATCGTCAGCGTCGCGTCCCGGTCCAGCATCCGCGGCACCGGGTAAGCTTCGCACTCCTTCAGCGCCAGCTCGCAGAGATAGTCGTAGTCCTCGTCCCGGATCTTCTCCGAGTGTTCCGGCAAGCCCACTGCTCGCTTGAGATCCCTTACGGCTGCGATGAATGCCCTCGCGTTGCGCTCCTCGCCGGCTCCTTGCTCGGCCACACCGGCCAGCTCAGCGAGTTCCGCGAGCTGCGCCCGGGTCTCGTCGAAGGTGAACTCCAGCACGTGGGGCAGCACCAGCGAATTGGCCAACCCGTGGGGAATGCCGTACCTGCCGCCGAGTTGATGGGCGATGGCATGGACGTTGCCCACGTTCACCTGGTTGATGGCGATGCCGGCGTAGTAGGCGGCCAGCGCCATGCCCTCCCGCGCCTCCCGGTCGCCGCCGTCGCGATACGCCGTTTCAAGGTGGCGGAAGATCAGTTTCACCGCGGCTGCGGCGTGCTGGCGGGCCGTGCCCCGGTCCCATTCGCAGATGTAGGCCTCGACGGCGTGGGTGAGCGCGTCGAGGCCGGTGGCGGCCGTGATGGGCTGGGGCAGGCCGAGCAGCAGGTCCGGGTCCAGCGCGACCGCCGCCGGCAGGAGCTGGCGGGCGCTGATGACGGCTTTCTCGTGGGTCTCGTCGTCGGAGAGGACGGAGCCGATGGTGGCCTCGGACCCGGTTCCCGAAGTGGTGGGGATGACGTAGATCGGCGGCACGTCGTGCCTGATCTTGGCGAAGCCCACCCAGTCGCGGGGATCCCGGTCGCTGGTCGCTGCGGCCGCGATGATCTTGGCGGCGTCGATGGACGAACCACCGCCGACGGCCAGCACCGCCTCGGCGCCGTGCTCCCGCCAGGCGGCCACCCCGGCCCGGACCTGGCCGAAGGTGGGGTCGGGCTCCACGCCGTCGAATACGGCGGTCTCGACGCCGGCCGCGGCCAGTTCCGCCGTGGCCCGGTCCACGAGACCGAGCTCCCGCAGCGGCCGGTCGGTGACCACCAGCAGCCGGCCGACCCCCGTCTGGCCGATGTAGCGGCACAGTTGTCCGGCGCTGCCGCTGCCCGCGAACGCCATGTAGCTCGCGCCCGGCATGAAGGTCGCGACAGTTTTCATCAGTGTCAGTATCAGTCGGTGCCTGGCGCGGCGCGGCAGGATGGCCATGAGTGTTTCCTCCTCGAATACCGGTCTTCAGACTAGATCATCAGCCACGCGGCCGCGACCGCAAGCAGCACCGCGAGGGCGCCGGTCACCGACCAGGCCGCAGCGTTATCCTCGATCGCCGAAGCGTATGCGGACCAGCGCGGAACGCCTGAGGCTATGTTGCCCGCGGTTACGATGCCCCGCTCGCGCAGGGCCAGAGCCCGGGTCACGGCCAGGCTGGCACTGCGGCGACCGAAGCGGATCAGTCCGGTTTCGAGCGCCACACCCAGATCCCCCGGCGGGATCGCCGGCAGCCGCGGCCCGAGTCCGGCGCGCCGCGTCCCGACGACGGATGCTGCGATGCCGGCGGCCAGCACGACCGGCCACGAGGCGTCCCACAGGGCGGCCGGCGCCAGCGCCGTGGCCCGAAGCACCGGTTCGGCGAGCCACCAGGGCGCCGCCACCGAGGCGCCGAAGAGCGCCAGCCACGATAGCAGCACGGCGGGAGACAAGGGTCGGGCCTGCCGGTCTACGGCCGGCCGGGCGAGAGCCAGGAAGCGCAGCATGAGCAATGCGGTCAGGACCGAACTCACGCCCAGCGCCGGTGCGAGCAGCGGGTACCAGTCCGCCCGGATGCCGGCCGCCGCCTCCTTGAGGGCGAGTTTCGCGAGCAGGCCGCCGGTATACATCCCCGCCGCCAGCGCCAGGGAAGCAGCAGCGAACACGACGGTCACGAGTCTCGCGAGGACCGGGCGCAGGGGTTCGTGCAGCAGTCCGGTGCCGAGGAACAGTGCGCCCTTGGTGAAGCCGTGATGGACGATGAACAGAAGCACGGCAGCGTGCAGCAGCGGCCAGGCCGAAGGCGCGATCAGGCCGAGCGCGATGGTCACCGTCATGAGTCCGATCTGACTGATACTCGAATAGGCCAGGATCGTCTTCGGCCGGGTCTGGGGCAGCCCGGCCAGCACGCCGTAGACGGTGGTCAGGATGCCCAGCACGGCCAGCAGTGCGCCCCATCCCGGCATCGCGCTCTCGCCCAGCGGGAACAGCCGCAGCCAGCCCACCAGCCCGGCCTTGATCATGGCGCCCGAGAGCACGGCGCTGGCGGGCGCCGGAGCGACCGGGTGGGCCAGAGGCAGCCAGAAATGCAGGCCGAAGACGCCGGCCTTGATGCCGAAGCCGACGATGAGCAGGGACATGGCGATGCTGCTGTCGCCCGCCGCGAGGCCGGAGCGGAGTGCCGCGAAATCCGTCGATCCCTGGCTTGCGAGGAGCATCAGTGCATTGACGATGCAGACCTCGCCGATCACCGCCATCGCGAAATAGTAGCGGCCCGCGTGACGGGCCTCGGCCTCGCCCGAATGCACGATCAGGCCGTAGGCGGTCACGCTCATCAGCGTATAGCAGAGGTAGAAGATGACCGCGTCGAAGGCGGTCAGGAGCAGCAGGTTCCCGGCCATGGCGGCGAGGAACCAGCCGAAGAAGACGTCGCGGCGGTGCCCGGCCGGCAGGTGGTAACCGGCGAAGAGTCCGGCTGCCAGCCACAGACCCGCCGTCACCGGCAAAAGCACGGCCGCCGTCTCGTCGATCCCCAGGCTGCCGCCGAACAGGAGCCAGCCGGTATCGGCGTCTGCCACGGTGAGGGCCGACACCAGCAAAGCCGGCAGGGCCCCCCAGGGCGCGAGGCGCCGGGCGAGCGGGCGCGACGCGGGCGGCAGCAGTGCCAGCGCCGTGAGCAGGGGCCAGCACAGCGACAGGATCAGTAGCCCGCCCATCAGGAGGCCAGCAACAGGGCAGCGACGATCGCGATGAGCAGCATCAGCACGCTGGTGGCGGGCCAGGCGCCCAGCCGGGCTTCGAGCCTGGCGATACGCTCGGCCCAGCGCTCGCCGCGCCAGAGTGAGACCACTGCCCGCTGCGCCCGGTCCCGATACCGCGGCAGGTGTCTGGTGCAGAGGCGGCCCAAGAGCCGTACCATTCGGCCGCCGGCCGCGGCGGCCGGCATCAGGATATCGCCGGGCGGTATCCGGGGCGTCTCACGCTCCGGCAGCAGCCGGAAGAGGATCAGACCGAGGCTGATGCCGATCGGAGCGGGCCACAGGGAAGCGAATGCGATGCCATCGCTCGCCCAGGCGTAGCCGAGTCCGAGCGCGGCGAGCGCGGCGAGCGCCAGTGCATGGACCGCCGCCTCGCCGGAGTCGCCTTGCCGCGGGTGTTCCGGCGTTCTGCACACCGCCAGGGTCAGGAGCAGGCTCGAAAGGACCGCGATCAGGGAGGCCAGAAACGCACCGGTGGCGCTCAGGCGCTGCGCCGCGAGCAGTGCGGCCTGCCCGGCGGCGAGTCCGTGTACCGCCAGGATCGCCACGATGGCGCCACTGCGCGCCGGGCCCTGATGCAGGACGCCGACGATGACCGCCGCCGAACAGCATGCCAGCAGCGAGAGCACCAGCCACGGCGACGAGCCGGCCGTGGTGCCGAGGGGCAGTGCCACCAGCAGCAGCGCGGCGCTGGCCGAGGTGGCGTAGGCGAGCGTGGGAAGCGCGCCGCGCTGCGCGCCGCCGGCGATCGCCGACCAGAGCGCCGCCGCGAGACCGATGCTCAGGGCGAAGCCACCGGTCTCGGTGCCCGCTCCGGCCAGTAGCTTCTGCCCGCCGACGAGCGCGACGCCGGCAGGTATGCCGGCCAGCAGCAATGCGGTGGGCACGCTGACGCCGGGGAGTGCCGGCGGCAGCCAGACATGGGCCGGCGCGATGCCGCCGCGAAGCACGATCGCGCAGATGATGAGCATGGCCGAGCCCGCGCCGATACCTGCCAGCGGATGGGCCGCCGCGTGCAGCAGGATCTCGAAGATCACCAGGTCGCTCACCACCAGCAATATGACCAGCGTCCTTGAGGCCAGACGCCAGGAATCTCCGGTCTCGCTCGCCATCACCGCGTAGAGCCCGTATCCGGTGACCAGCATGCCGGTGAAGACGGCCGGGCCCGATTCGGCGACCGCGACCATCACCGCGCCGGACAGAGCCGTGAGCAGGGGGACGGCCGAGGCCCCTGTGCTGCGGCTGCGGCCGAGCAGGCCGGCGACCAGCCAGAGGCTGCCGAACAGCAGCAGCGATGCCCTGGCTGCGCCGTCGATCCGCAGGCTCGATTGCTCGGTGGTCAGGAGGTGGCGGATCTCGAATTGTTCCGGTGCCACGAAGGTGGCGGCGGCGACCGGGAACAGGGCCACGAGCGCGCAGACCCAGCCCTCGGCGCGGCGTTGCCGGCCGTCCGCGCCCGTGAGTGCGAACCACAGTGCCGCCAGCAGCGGTACGATCGGCAGCGCGACGAGTACAGTCACTGCAGGTATTTCCTCGTCGTGATGAGCTGTACCCAGTCGAGCGGCGTGCCCGGCAGCGAGGCGAACAGACCCCAGACGAGTGCGGCGGCGGCCGTCGCGATGGGCGGCAACAGCAGTGCCAGCGGCGTCTCGAACCGCGACGGTCGCTGCTCATGCGGCCATTCGTCGGGTGGTTCGTCGAACCAGGCGGTCCGCAGGATCGGCAGGAAATAGGCGGCGTTCAGTATGCTGCTGAGTGCCAGCACCACGAGCACCCAGTCCTGCCCGACCTCGATGCCGCCCAGGCCGAGGAACCACTTGCTGACGAAGCCGGCGACGGGCGGCATGCCGATCATGCCGAAAGCGGCCACCGTGAATGCCCCGGTGGTCCAGGGCATGCGCCGGCCGATGCCCCGCATCTCGCTCACGTTGTGCACGCCCAGGGTCTCCGCATAGTTACCGGCGCAGAAGAACAGCGTGATCTTCATGAAGCCCTGGTGGACGAGATGGACCAGCCCGCCGATGGTCGCAAGGGGTCCCGCAATTGCCACCCCAAGCGTGATGTAGGAGACCTGGCTCACGGTCGAGAAGGCCAGACGCCGCTTCAGGTTGTCCTGGAACAGGGCGCGCACGGAGCCGTAGAGAATGGTGACTGCAGCGAGGACGGCCAGCGGCAGAGTCACCCCCAGCCTGGCGGCGAATTCGATGCCGAATACGTCGTAGACGATGCGCACGACGCCGAATGCCCCGGCCTTGACCACGGCCACCGCATGCAGCAGGGCGCTGACGGGCGCCGGTGCAACCATGGCCCGCGGCAGCCAGGCATGCAGCGGGACCAGCGCCGCCTTGACCCCGACGCCGAGCACCAGCAGCGCGAAGACGGCCCGGAGCACATTGGGGTCGATCCCCAGACCCGCCACGAAACCCCGGTCGACGAATTCCAGCGTCCCGGTCAGGGAGTACAGCCATACCGTCCCGGCCAGCAGGAGCACGCCGCCGAACAGCGTGTAGGAAAGATACAGCCGCCCCGCCCGGCGGGCGACCTCGGTTTCCCGGTGCACGACCAGCGGGTAGGTGGTGAGGGTCAGCGCCTCATAGAAAACCAGGAAGGTGAGCAGATTACCGGCCATCGCCAGGCCGACTGTGGCCGTCACGCAGAGGCTGAAGTAGCCGAAGAAGCGGCTCCTGTGCGGCGACCCCTCCAGGTAGCCGATCGCGTAGATCGTGGTGGCGAGCCACAGCACGGCCGACAGGTTCACGAACAGCAGTGAGAGGGCGTCGGCCTGGAGCACGAAGTCGAGACCCGGCACCAGCGGCAGGCGGAACTCGAACTCCACCCCGTGGGCCACCCCGACCATCATCAGGACGAGCAGGAGGATCTTGATAATGGCGCCGCCCAGGTTGAGTGTCGTGCGCAGCACCACGGCGCGCTCGGGCAGCGCGAAGATGATGAGCCCCGGTATGAGCGAACTCGCGACGATGGCCACGGGGAGCCAGGCGTTCATGGCAGCACCCCCTCCAGCAGGGGCAGCGTCCAGGGCGCCAGGAAGCCGAGGCCTACGGCCGCGAGCGCGAGCGTCAGTGCCGTCAGTTCCATGACCCTGGGTACGGCATGTTCCTCGTGCTCCTGAGAGGACTCGGTGAAGGCGGAGCCGAGTACCCTGAAGACGTAGGCGGCCGTCAGCACCCCGCCGACGATGATCACCAGGGCCCAGTACCAGAGGCCCTGCTCCATGGCCGATTGCAGCAGCATCCACTTGCCGACGAAGCCCCCGCTGGGCGGCAGGCCGGCCAGGCTGATGCCGGCCAGCGCGAAGGCAGCCAGTGTCAGGGGCATGCGGTCGACGACCCGGTCGAGACCGTCGATGTCGTCGTGGCCTTCCTCCATCATGATGCTGCCGGCCGCCAGGAACATGGCGCTCTTGGCGAGCGCGTGGGAGAGCGCGAGGTAGATCGAGCCGCCCCAGCTCAGAGCCGGGTCACCGCCGGCCAGCGGGAAGGCGAGAAACAGGTAGCCGAGCTGGGCCACCGTGGAATAGGCGACCAGCAGCTTCAGCCTGCGTTGCCGGAGAGCGTGCAGCGAGCCCCAGAAAATCGCGATGGTCCCCAGCACGCCCAGCAGCAGGGCGACGGATGGTGTCTCCGGCTGGAAAGTGAACCAAAGGCGGAGGAGCACGTAGAACGACGCTTTCACCACCAGCGCCGAGAGCAGGGCGCTCACCGGAGCGCGTGCGCTGCCGTGGGCGGGGGGCAGCCAGACATGGAAGGGGAACAGTCCGGTCTTCAGCAGCATCCCGGTGATCATGGCCGCCAGCGGCACCGCGACCGGCAGCCCGTCGGCGCTGCGTTCGGCGAGCAGGGAAAGATCCAGGGTGCCGTAAGCGTGATACAGGAGCGCGACGCCAACCAGGAAAGACAGGGATCCGAACAGGCTGACCAGCAGGTAGCGGACGGCGCCGACGAGAGCGGGTCCGGTGCCGGCCAGCGCCACCAGTGCCACCGCCGAGAGCCCGAGCAGTTCTAGGGTGACGTAGAGGTTGAAGATGTCCTGGCTCTGGAACAGCCCGTTCAGCGCCGTCCAGAGCAGCAGCAGCAGCGGCCAGAAGGCCCGCGCCTTTTCGGGCGTCTCCGCGAGATAGCGCCTGGCATAGACGCTCACGGCGAGACCGACGGCAGCGGTCATGGCGAGCATCAGGGCGCTCAGGCCGTCGGCGCCGAGACCGATGCCGAGCGGCGCGTCCCAGCCGCCGACCCGGTGCTGAACGGTGCCGTGCAAGACCACTTGCCCGACCAGTGCCGAGGCAGCGGCGGTGGTGGCGAGGGCGGCGGTCATGCCGATGGCCACGCTGCGCCGGGGGAACATGAATGCGGCCAGGGCGCCGGCAAGGGGCAGGGCGATCGTCCAGACGATCCACGGGGTCTCGGTGACGAATGCGGTCACCGGCTATTCCGCCTTCGCTTCCGCGGCCGCGCGGTCCCGGTCCTCGGGCAATGCCGCGGACCCGGTCACCCTGGCGATACGCAGCACCAGGGCGAGGCCGAGTGCGGTGGCGGATATGCTGACGACGATGCCGGTGATGACCATGGCCTGGGGGACCGGGTCGACCCCCTGCGCGGCGGTGCCGCCGCCGACCAGCATCAGGAACACGCCGCTTGCCATGACGTTGAGAGCGAGGATCTTGCGCAGCAGGTGAGGCCGCAGTACGAGCGCGGAGATGCCGATGGAGAACAGCAAGATGCCGCCGGTGGCGAACAGCAGGGCGCTGCTCACGGCTCCCTCCGTGGCCGGCCGCCCAGGAAGAGCCCGGCGAGGATGACCGCGATGGAGATCGTAGCGGCGGTCTCGATCGCCAGGATCAGCGTCTTGCTCAGCCCGCGGGGGTATTCGAGGAAAGCGCCGCCGGCGGCCATGACCCCGAGGCCGACGGCCAGGAAGACGCCGACGCCGGCGGCCGCGGCCATGCGCATGGGCATCTCCGGCAGCCGGGGCCCGGCCTCGCGTGCAAGCAGGACGTAGAGCACGGCCGAGGTCGCCAGGACCGCGCCGGCCTGGAACGCGCCTCCCGGCTGCGACGCTCCCACCCAGAGCAGATAGCCGCAGATCAGGGGGAACAGGGGGCCGAGCACCCGCAGCAGACCGACCAGGACCGGACTCGGCCGCAACGCCAGGGTGGGCGTGGCCCGGCCGAGGGACCACACGCCGGCCAATGCGGCGGTGAGCACCGCCATCTCGAGCAGGGTGTCGTAGCCGCGGAAATTCAGCAGAACGGCGGTAACGGGGTTGCCGACGCCGCTATCGTCCAGCGAGCCGTCCACGACAGCGGTCAGGTTCGGATAGGCCGCCGGCGTCATCAGGGCGCTCGCCAGCCCGGCGGCCACGGCGAGCAGGGCGACCGCGAGCACGGCTCGCAATACCTGTCGGTAGGCGTTACGCCTGTTCATCTGCCGCCTTCTCCGCTTCCTCGTCCGCCGCCTCTTCCATGCCGGCCGTTTCCGGCAGGGCCCCCCAGGTCGCGAGCAGCAGCGCCCCGGTCAGCCCGGCACCGATGGCCGCCTCCGCCAGCCCGACGTCCGGTGCGCCGAGACGTATCCAGGCGATGGAGAGGATCATCCCGAAGGCGATGAACAGGACGATGCTGCGGAACAGCCCCCGGCCCCACAGCGCAGCCCAGGCCACCCAGACGAGGACGGCGACGAGCACGCCGTCGAGCAGGAGACCGGTGCTCAGTTGCCAGTCCACGGCTCGATACCCCGGCGCAGACCCGAGCGGGCGATCAGATGCGAGGCCGTCGCCCCCGCGAGCAGCACGAGGCCCCAGATCAGGAAGAGTTTGCCGACCGCGCCGGGCGATTCGGCGCGCAGTGCGAGGCCGAGGACCGTCAGGCCCAGACCCACGTTGTCGGCTTTCGTCAGTGCGTGCAGTCGGCTGTAGAAATCCGGGAAGCGCAGCATGCCGACGGTGCCCGCGAAGAAGAAGGCGGCACCCCCCAGCAGCAACAGTGCGCTGGCGGCGTCAGTCGGAGACATCGTCACTCCTCCTGCTCCAGACCCGCTGCACGAAGGCCACCGCCGCCACAGCGGCAAGCAGTGCGAATACCAGCGCGACGTCCCGCAGCGCAGGTTGCGCCATGCCTTCGGCCAGCAGCAGCAGCGCGGCGACCGCGGTGGTGCCGAACAACTGCGCGGCGAGCATGCGGTCGGCCGCCGTCGGTCCGCGCATGACCCGCCACAGGCCGGCCGCCAGGTTCAGCAGCAGGAAGCCCGTGATCGCAAGCGGCAGGCTCACGTCCCGGCCTCCCGACGTGCTTCCAGCGTCACATTGAAAACGGCGGCGATTCTCGGTTCCAGATCCCGCACCATCGCGTGCAGGTCCTGCCGGGCATCCAGTGCGTGCACCACCAGACGGTCGTCCTCGAGGTCCGCGCTGAGGGTTCCGGGGAGCATGCTGATGACGTTCGCCAGCGCCACCCGGGACGCGCCGGCCGGCAGGCGCAGATCATGTCGGATTACGCCCGGGAACAGCGGCATGTCGGGCCGCAGCGCCCGTATGGCCACGTCGACGGCGCCGGCCACCGACTGGCGGGCGAACCAGGGCAGGAACAGCAATATCCCGCGCAGAGAGAGCATCGGCCCCGGCCAGAGCCGCAGGCTGAGTGCCGTGGCGGCGACTACGACGGGCGCGCCGAACACCCAGCTGTCGCTGTGGCCGCCGCTCAGGAGAAGCCACAGCAGCGTGAACAGTACCGCACGCCGGATTCCGCGCAGCCAGCGGCCTGTCGCGGCTTTGGCGCCTGCGGGATTCGCAAAGTGGCCCATCCTGACTCCCTCGGATCCCCCGGAAATTCTATCGCTGGCTCACCGCGCCCGATAGCGCGATTTACCGCAAGGAACGGCGCAGGAGTGGCGGGACGGAGCCCCGGCCGCGAGGGCAGGCCCGGTTTCCGCCCGCTGCCGGCCGGGCCGATCGAGGGTCGAGGAGGCGGGGAGCAGCGCTCCCCGCGCACTTTCCGCTTCAGTTCATGGTCTGGACTTCGGCGCGGATCACCGCGTTGGTGTCCAGGGTCTTCGCGGGCTCGAGGGAAATCTTCTTCGCCTCGACCCGCATGCAGTCGCCGCTCTCGATCATGGCGGTACTGTCGTCGTACTTCACCTTCAGCGGTACGAGATGGCGGCTGTCGCCGGCGCAGATGCGGATGATGCGCTCTTCCTTGTAATCGACGATCTGCTTGCTGTCGTCCTCGAAGAAGTAATACTCGTCCGGCGACGTGTACATCCAGGCCCGGTATTCGAGTATGGAATCATAATTCTCCGCCTCGGCCTGGGCGAGGGCGGGCGTTGCGCCGAACGTCGCCGTCATGCCGATCAGGAGTGCGATTGCCGTCATGTATCTCATGCTTCCTCCTTGTTGCCCGAGTTTCTCTCACCCGGGAGTGAAGCAAGAACCGTACCGGGAGCCGCGGGACCGCCGCCGGAGCGCCCGCGGCGCGCTGCCGGCGGCCGCAGGGCCCGAACAGGCAGGTCGGGAGAAAATGCTGCAGGGGCCGGCTGCAGATTCTGCAGCCGGCCGTGCGGCGGCCTCAGTGCGTCTCGTCCAGAAGGGAGCCCTCGGAGACGGGACGGCCGAGGC
>CAYQZN010000001.1:0-46288 GCA_964421805.1 uncultured Woeseiaceae bacterium | reverse complement strand
ACATCGACGACGAGGCCGGCAACATCCACGGCGACCTCGTCGGCGACGACCGGGTGTCCACCTCAGTGGCGCCCCTGGGTGCACCGACCACGGCCTTCGATTTTCTGAATTTCTCGATCACCGGCGGTTTCGTGCCGCTCAGCTATCAGCAGAAGTCCGACTACGGCAGTGTCTCGGAGACCACCAGCATCATCTCGGACCTCACCTATGCCGCCGACGCGGGAGAGCTCGCGTTGATCGTGGGCTGGCGCGACCTGGAGCAGGACTTCTTCCTGAACTTCCCGAATGCGCCGGGAGACAATGACGACTTCTTCTGGATCGACAACAACGGCGTGCACGAGCAGTTCACGGCCGAGGTCAAATGGTCGGCCCGTTATTTCGACGACAGGCTCGACTTCGTCTCCGGCGTGTTCTACCTGAACGAGGACAACGAGACGGACTTCGCGGACTGGCTGCTCGGCTCGTTCGTGCTGGCGGACCGGGTGATGGAGAACTTCACCGACAGCTGGGCCGTCTACGCCCAGGGCGACTATGCGCTATCGGACAAGTGGACGCTGACCGTCGGCGCCCGTTATACGGACGAGACCAAGGAGATCGAGATCACGGACAACCTCGGCGCCCGTGGTGTCATCCCGGGCGCCATTACGCTGGAGACCGCGAACCTGATCGCCGCCGGCATTCCGGTGGAGCAGGAGGAGTCCATCGTCACGCCGCGCATCGCGTTGAAGTACGACTACTCCGACGACCTGATGGTCTACGCCTCGGCCACCCGGGGCTTCAAGTCCGGCGGCTGGAACGCCCGTGAGGCGCTGGCGGCGACCATGGAGCCGTTCGGGCCGGAGAAGCTCTGGGCCTACGAACTCGGTTTCCGCGCCGACATGTTCGATAACCTGGTGCGCGCCAACGGCACGCTCTTCTACACGGATCTCGAGGACCTGCAGACCACCTCGGCGACGCCGTCGGGGAACTTCCTGACCACCAATGCCGGCGGGCTGGAGGTGACCGGGTTCGAGCTGGAAGTGAACGCCGTGCCGACGGACTGGCTGAACCTGTTCGTCTCCCTGGGGCTGCAGGACGCTGAATACGTCGACATCTCCGATCAGATCGCTGCGTGCACCGTGCCCAACACGGACTTCGCGGCGCTCGACGGCAACTGCAACGTCGCCGATCCGAAGCGCTCGCCCGACTGGACGCTGACGCTCGGCGCCTTCCTCAACTTCCCCGTCGAAGCGTTCGGTGCCTCGCTGCAGCCGAATCTGTCGTCCCGCTTCATCGGGCCGAACGTGGTCGGGACCCGCCAGCTGGGCGAGAACGACACGGAGGTCATCGTCAACCTGGGAGTGTCGCTGGTGGACGACGGGGGCGTGTGGTCCGTGACCGCCGAGTGCAACAACTGCTCGGACGAGGAGTACGTCACCTCGAACCTCTTTACCAACTACTGGACGCCGCCGATGACCTGGCAGGTGCGCGGCCGCTGGAACTTCGGCGCCCGCTGAGCTGCGTGCCCGCCGGTACTCGCCGGCGCATTCCGGGAAACGCCCCCCAGCGGGGCGTTTTCTTTTCGCAGGCGGGAAATGGGCAGCGCGTATCCTGCCGGCTAGCGCAGGCGTTCGAGCACCTTCACGAACTCGGCCGGGTCCGGGCGCTCGCGGACGTCCTTCGAGCGGTTGGCGTAGCGAATGATGCCTTCGCTGTCGATCACCACCGAGACCGGCCGCAGCGTGTCCGAGCCGTAGTCGTCGCGGTAATCGGCCGGCACCCCTCCTGGGTGCAGGATGCCGAGCGCGCGCGCCGCGGTAAGATCCGGATCCATCCAGAAGGTGAAGTCCACGCCGAACAGATCGGCCACACGCCGTGTCGTTTGCTGCGGCTTCGGCACGACCAGGATCAACCGGGCGCCGAGTTCGTTGATCTGCCGATAGTGACGGGTCAGGTCCTCGACCTGGGCGGAGCAGAACGGGCACCAATTGCCGCGCAGGAAGATCAGTACGGCCGGCAGTCCGCGCAGATCCGACGGGCCCGCCGCCTCGCCGTCCCCGGTCTGCACGGTGAACTCGGGGATGCGGCGGCCGCGCACCAGCCGACCGCTGGCCTTCTCGCCGGAGCGGCGCAGCAGCCAGACGACCAGCCCCGCCGTCAGCAGCAGGACCACCACAACAATCGCAGGGACCATCGCCGTGTCGTTCAGCACCTGTTCCGCCTCCGCCAGCCGCGCCGGGCAATGCGGCATTCTAAGGCCTTACCCGCGGCCGGGGAAAACGCGAGCATCCGCTGCCGGGCGATCGGGATGGAATCGGACCGGCCGGCGCCGCCGTTGAGTATCCGGGCCAGGGCGTGTGCGAGCTACTCGCGACCGGATGCTTTACCGGAGCTTGCCACGCCTTTACTTTAGCGGACATCGGCGCGGCTTTGCGCGCGGCAGACGGCGGAAGCCGGGAAAGGAGCAGCCATGGAAAACCTGGCATTGATCACCGGTGCATCGGGGGGTATCGGCGAGCAGCTCGCGCGTATCCATGCCGGGAAGGGCGGCGATCTGTTGCTGGTCGCGCGCAGCGAGGACCGGCTGGCGGAACTCGCTGCCGAGCTCATCGACGCTCACGAGGTGAACGTGCGTGTCGTGGGACGCGACCTGGCCGTGCCCGGCGCGGCGGAGGGGCTGGCCGACGAACTGCTGGCCGAGGGTCTCGTGCCGGACATCCTGATCAACAACGCGGGCTTCGGCGGGCAGGGCCGCTTCCACGAGCGGGACTGGGCCCGGGACCGGGACATGATCAACCTGAACGTGACGGCGCTGGCGGCGCTCGCGCACGGATTCCTGCCGGCGATGGTGGAGCGGGGCAGCGGGCGCATCCTCAACGTCGGCTCGGTGGCGGGCTTCCTGCCGGGCCCGAACTTCGCCACCTACTTCGCCACGAAGGCGTTCGTGCTGTCGTTCAGCGAGGCGATCGCGGCGGAGCTGACCGGCACGGGCGTGACCGTGACGGTGCTCTGCCCGGGCCCCGTCGCCACCGGTTTCGTGGATGCGGCCGGCATGACCAATCGGCAGATGTTCGACGCCGTGGCGTCCGCGCCGGATGAGGTGGCGCGTTACGGCTACCGCGCGATGATGCGGGGTGACGTGATCGCGGTCCCCGGCGTCGCCACCCAGATCTCGCTGTTCCAGCTGCGCTTCCTGCCCCGTGGTCTCACGCGGGCGATCTCGCGCCTGACCATGGGCAATCTGTAATCAGGTCTCCAGCACGATCTTGCCCATGTGCTCGCCGGCTTCCATCAGCGCGTGGGCACGCGGCGCCTCGATGAGCGGAAAGGTCGCGTAGACCGTCGGCCGGATGCGCCCGGCTTCCAGCAGCGGCCAGATGCCGCGCTCCAGACCGGCGGCGATGGCCGCTTTCTCCTCGACCGTCTGCGGACGCAATGCGGAGCCCGTGATGGTCAGCCGCTTGCGCAGCACGTGGGCGAAGTTGGCCTCCGCCTTCGGCCCCAGCAGGAAGGCGATCAGTGCGTAGCGGCCGTCGTAGGCGAGCACGTCCAGGTTGCGGTCGACGTAGGGTCCGGCCACCATGTCCAGCACGACGTCGACGCCGCTCCCGCCGGTGATCTCCTTCGTCTCCGCCACCCAGTCGCTCTCGCGATAGTTGAGGGCGAGGTCGGCGCCCAGCTCGCGGCAGTACTCGCACTTCGCCGCGGTCCCCGCCGTGACGACGACACTCGCGCCGCGGGCCTTCGCCATCTGGATGGCGGCGCTGCCGATGCCGCTGGAGCCGCCGTGGACGAGCAGCCACTCGCCCTCAGCCAGGGCGGCGCGCGTGAAGACGTTGTACCAGACCGTGAAATAGGTCTCCGGCAGCGAGGCTGCCGCGGGCAGTGTCATCCCTTCCGGCACGGGCAGGCAGTGATCTGCCGGCACCCGGCAGTATTCGGCGTAGCCGCCGCCGTGCACCAGCGCGCAGACCCGGTCGCCCGGGCGCCAGCGGCCCGCGCCCTCGGCGCTGGCGACCACCTCGCCCGCGACTTCGAGGCCGGGCAGGGGATCGGCATCGGCGGGCACCGGATACAGGCCCTGGCGCTGCAGGCAGTCGGGGCGATTGACGCCGGCAGCGCGCACCCGGATCAGTACCTCCCCCGGCCGCGGTTGCGGTACCGGCCTTTCGACGGCCCGCAGGACCTCCGGGCCGCCCGGCTCCGTGATGTCGACGGCGGTCATCGTCTTCGGCAGATGCATGCTCGCTCCCGTGGCCTGTCTTGCGGCCCGTTCAGTCTTCCAGCAGGCGCACGCGCGCGGCGCGGATATTCCCGTTCAGCGTACCCTCCACCTCGACCTCGCGGCCTTCCGCGGCCGCGAAGAATGCGGCGGCGTCGATCGGCTGCCCGCCTTCCTCGAACACCGTGGCGCCGTCGGTCATGACGGTGACGCCGAGCATGACGAAGCCGGGTTCGCCGACGTCTCTCGCACGGGCACGCAGGACGACGCCCGCGTCGGCGTCCGTCCGCGTGACGCTGCGCGCCATGAGTGCATCGCCGCTCTCGGTGCCCGCCGCCTCCACGCGGTCGCCGATGTCGATGTCGGCCAGGGCGAACGGCCGCTGCCGCTGACTGCCGGCGTCGCGGAAGCGGGTCTTCGCGTCGGTGAGAATCGTGACTCCGGCTGCCGCCAGTGTGCCCGCATCGAGGTCGATCTCGTCCGCTGCGCCTTCCAGCCGTGCCTGGCTGGGGGCCTCGAATCTGACGCGCTCGGCGAGGATGGCACCCGTGTCCGCCACGGTGCCTTCGACCTCGACGCGCACATCCGTTCCGAGCATGGAAGCGTTGCCGCCCGCGAAGACCGTCCCGTCGTCGGTGGTGACGGGTTGGCCGTCCACGTCGAAGTCCGCGGCCGAGCTGAAGCGCGTGATCAAGCCCTCGACTTTGGCCTCCTCGCCTTCCGCGGCCGCGTCCACGCCCTGGTCCCTGAAGCCCAGTGTCTCGGCGATCAGCGTGCCGTCGGCGGCCCGCTCGCTGCCGCGTGCTTCCACCCGGTCACCGTTGGCGGGGGCGCCGTCGGGGAAGCCGTCGAGCATGGCGGTGCCGTAATCGACGAGTGCGCCGCCGACGCGCAACCGCTGCGCGGCCGTGTCCACCTGAGCGGCAACGCCGGTCAGCTCCAGGCGGTCGGGCGCGGCCTTCAGCCGTATCAGGGTGGCCTCGACGCTGCCGTCGGCGCGGTCGAATCCGCTCACTTCCACCGCATCCCCTGCGGCGAGGCCAGCGAGGCCGGCGACCGCACCGTTGCCTTCGAACAGCGTGTCGATGGACACGTGCACCGTGCGGCCGAGCACGACCGCGGTGCCGGCGTCCGCGTCGACGGCATCCACCGGCCCCTCGACGCTGTCGTCGAATTCGATGCGGCTGGCGCTGCCCGTGTCCGCGCCCGGTATTCGTTCGCCGCGAAGCGTCACCACCGCGCCCACCGACAGCCCGGCCTCGGCGCCCGGTTCGCCGTCGATCACGATCTCGGCATCGCCGGTCTCGTAGCGGACGCCATTCACGATGACGCTGCCGAAGCCGGTGATCTCGCCCTTCGTTACCACCGCGACCGGGCTACCGCCGCGGTCGACGCCGGCCACCTGCTCGGTGCTGTCGCAACCGGCGAGCAGCATGGTGCCCAATGTCGCGGCCAGCAGCGTTGCGGCGGCCGTCCCGGGGGCCATGTTCGCGCCATGTGGTTGACTGCGCATCCTGTCACTCATCGCTTTCTTCCGTGGTCTGCGGGCCCTGGATGAAATAGAGGCCGATGCCGAGGCGCACCGTGTCCGTCTCTTCCCTGCCTGCCTGGCGCTCCCGCTCGGCCAGCCAGTCGTCGATCATGTAGAGGAATTCCTCGCCCTTGTCCTCCAGCAGCGCCTGCAGTTCGGGGACGGCGGAGCGGGGCACCTGCAGCGCGGTGGCACGGCCCTCGAAGCGGGACGGCTCGTCCGGTCCGCGCCCGAGATTGTGGTTGACCGTCCTGCCCACGTCCTCCAGCACCTCGCCGGCCCGGCGCAGGGTCTCGGTATCCGTCGCGGCCGGCATGTAATAGCGGTGCACGGCCCTGAGTCGTCCGCCCGCGACCTCTTCGACGGCGCCCGTCGTCAGCAGCTCCTTCAGCATGGCCTTCGGCGGGATGTCGCCGGCATAACGTCGCAGCAGTTCGGTGAAGCTGTGGTCGCCGTCCTCATAGCCGAGTTCCCGGGCATTGCCCTGCCCGTCGGAGAAGTCCGGATCCTGGTGCCAGCGGGCGAGCACCCGGGTGGCGTTGTTGGTCTTGCGGGTCAGGGATTCGTCCAGCTGATCGGCCAGCAGTTCCCGCTGGCGCTTCACCTCGCGGCGCGTGAGGCCGGTCAGGATGGAGGTGCGCGAGACGTTGGTGGGGCGGCCGCCGATGCCGTAATCGCTGGTGGCCACCTGCACGAAGACGGACTTGCTGATGTCGGCGAATTCCCGCCACGTCATGCCGCCGCGCAGCATGATGCGCGCGATAGGTCGCAACAGGCGGCGGCAGGCGTCTATCAGAACTCTGCGGTACTCATCCATGGTGTTCGTCCAGTGGCTGAGCGGCGGTCACCCGTCTGCCCGGATCGTGGTGCCGGCCACGCGACATAATGGCGTGCGAGCGGATACACTGCGATAAACGGCACAGTATCCATCTTCAGGCAGGCTCGAGTCCATGATGCAGCCCACGAATTCGAGCGAGAAACCGCGCGCCCGGCACTACCTGACCCGGCGCCACTCCCTGCACCTGTTCCCCGGCCGCTATACCCGCCCCGGCACGGCGCCCGGCGACCTTACGGCGCCGCCCGACGCGGAACGCGTCCCTATTGCACTGAGCCTGACCGATTTCGACGGTGAGCAGCTGATCGAGGAGGCTGACTGCAGCCTGGAGGAGGCCGGCCGGTATTTCGACAGCGCGCGCACGACCTGGCTGCATGTGCAGGGCACGCCGTCGGAAGAGCTGCTGCGGGCCATCGGCGACGCCTACGGCCTGCATCCGCTGGCGCTCGAAGATGTTCTGCATACGGGGCAGCGGCCCAAGGTGGAGGCCTACGAAGAGCAGCTCTTCGCCATCGTCGGCGCGCCGGAACACGGGCCCGAGGGCGTGGCGCCCACCCAGCTCAGCCTGTTCCTCGGCGACACCTGGGTGGTGAGTTTCCACCCCGGGCACGCCGATCCGTTCGAGCCCGTGCGCCACCGGCTGCGCCAACCGGCGGCGCGGATCCGGGAGCGCGGTGCGGACTACCTGTTCTATGCGCTGATCGACACCGCGGTGGATCTCACCTTCCCGGTCATGGAGGCACTGGGCGAGCGCATCGAGACGCTGGAGCTGACGGTCTTCGACGATCCCAGCCGGCAGGCGCTGGACGAGATCCACCGCCTGAAGCGCGAGCTGGTCGTCATGCGGAGGAGCCTGTGGCCCCAGCGCGATGCCCTGAATTCTCTGGTGCGGGACGAGCATCACATGCTGGCGGCGGAGACCCACCCGTATCTGCGTGACTGCTACGACCACACGGTGCATGCGCTCGACCTGGTGGAGAGCTACCGGGAAATGGCCTCCAGTCTGCTGGAGGTGTACCTGTCCAGCCTCTCCAACCGCATGAACGACGTGATGAAGGTGCTCACCATCATCGCCACCGTGTTCATCCCGCTCTCATTCGTGGTCGGCGTCTACGGCATGAATTTCGATACGCAGGCGAGCCCCTGGAACATGCCGGAGCTCGGTCTGCGCTACGGCTATCCGCTGCTGTGGCTGGTGATGCTCGGGATCGTCGCCGGCATGCTCATCTACTTCCGCCGCAAGCGCTGGCTCTAGCGGCCGCGCCGGCGGGTCACTGCTGCGCCTCGCTCAGCCGATGGGCCGAGGCGGCGGCGGCCACCGAGAGCGCCGCCAGCAGTACCAGGGTCCAGGCGGAGCCCACGAGGGTGGCGATGCCGCCGAAGATGCCGCCGGCCAGCAGCATCACGCCGATCACGGTATTGCTGACCGCGACGTAGCTCGCCCGGTTCTCCGCCGTGGCGATATCCACGAGGTGGGTCTTGCGCCCCAGCCGCACGCCGGCGTGGGCGATGCTGAGGGCGAAGTAGGTGGCCGCGAAGGCGACGGGCGCGAGCGGCACTCCCGGCGCGAGTGCCAGCGCGGCCGTGGCCAGGCTGGCCGCCGCGGCGAGCAGCGCGGCGCGCTTCATCACCAGCCGGCTGGAACGGTCCGACAGCCGGCCCCAGACCGGCGCGCTGAGGAAGCTGGCGGCGCCGGAGGCCAGCATCAGCGAGCCCAGCCCGGACAGCGTGTTCTCCATGCTCTGGTTCGCGAGGCTCACGTAGAAGGGGGCCGCCAGAGCGGTGGAGAGCAGCAGCGTGCGGGTGATCAGGAATTCCCGCAGGTCGCGGTCGCGGCGGATGAGGCCGAGCTGGCGGATGGCCTCGCTGAGGGCATTGCCGCCGCCCTCCGTGGCGCCGGCGTACTCGGCAAGGAAACTGTAGATGGCGGCGGCCAGCAGCCAGAGGCCGCCGGCGGCGAACAGGACGGCGACGAAGAAGCCGATGCCCTGGCTGCCGGGGTCCAGCGCGATGGCCGCGATGCCCACGGCGACCGTCACGGCGCCGGCGGCCGAGGCCGCGTAGCCGGTCACCGAGCCGCGCCGGGTCTTGGCGATGGTCTTGCCGAGCACGTCCTTGCTGGCCACCGAGCAGATGCCCCGCGCCAGGCTGAACAGGGTGAGCAGCCCCAGGATCGCCCACCCTGCTGTCGCGCCCTCCAGTGTCAGGGCGACGACACCCATGAGCATCACCGCTACGCCCTGCAGTACGCTGCCGCCCACCCAGAACCACTTGCGCACGGGCACGGCACGCAGGTAACGGGCGACGACCAGCTGGGGCAGCAGTGCGAGCGATTCGCGGATGGGCACCAGCCAGCCCAGCATCCAGGCCGGAGCGCCGAGGCTGGTCAGGAGCCAGGCCAGCACGAGTTTCGGCCCGGCCAGTCGGTCGCCGGTCTTGGTCGCGACCAGCGAAGCGACGTGGATCAGGTAATTGCGCGGCTGTTCCCGGCAGGCGGCATCGGGGATGTCCTTGCAGACGCGGGCATCCTCGTCGCCGGTCAGCAGGTCGTAGACGTCCCTCGCGGGGCCGGGTTGCGGAACCGTTTGCGTCAAGTCGCTGCCTCGTCGTGTATTCCGAAGGTCGGGGATACTAGCAAACGGCGGGGGAACCGGAGGCGCCGCAATGGCCCGGCAAGAGCATGGGGGAGCATGGCAAGTGCATTGCGAGGGCCAGGCAACGCCGCGCCGCGCCGTGCGCGGTACCGGCCGGGTGTGTATCCTCGGTGCAGGTCAATGCTTCACGGGAGGTCCGAGATGGGACTGGAAATCGGCGGTCTGTTCGGCCTGATCATCCTGATTCTGGATGTCTATGCGGTCGTGAAGACCCTGGGCAGCCGGGCGAGCACCGGCAGCAAGGTGCTCTGGATCGTAATCATCCTGGTATTGCCGGTGCTCGGACTCATCCTCTGGGCGCTGTTCGGTCCGAAGGGCTAGGCGGCGGCAGCGGCCCGCCAAGGGGCCGGGGCTCAGTCTTCCCGCAGGAACCCCCGCGCATCCCGGGCCGTCCGTGCCGGTGCCTCCTCCATGGGCACGTGGCCGAGATCGTCGTACAGGACCAGCCGCGCGTCCGGGATGTCCTCGGCGAAGCGCCGGCCGTGCTCCGGCGGTATCCACTCGTCCCGTCCGCCCCACTGCACCAGTGTCGGCGCGCCGATCTGCGCCAGCGCGGCTGACGGATCCTCGCGGGCGGACCGTGACGCCGCACGGACCCGCTGCAGGAACGCCTGCCGATTGCCTTCCCGCAGCGACAGCTCGAAGTAGCGCTCCACCAGCGCCTCGTCCACCAGACTGTCGTCCGCGTAGACCTCCTCCAGGCTGCGGCGGTAGAGGACGCGCGGCGTCAGTTTCGCCAGCGCGTCGCCGATGCCCGGCAACGCCGCGAGCCGGAAGATCAGCGAGGGCGTGCGGCGCAGCCGATAGCCCGATGCGTCGACGAGTATCAGCCGGTTCACCCGCTCCGGATGGACGGCCGCGTAGTTCCATGCGATGCGCCCGCCCAGCGAGTTGCCGGCCAGGTGGAAGTCGTCGATGCCGAGACGCCGGGTGACGGCGTCGACGAACTGCACGTAGGCGCCGATGGAGTAGTCGCCGGCGGGATGGGGGCCGGTCAGCCCGAATCCCGGCAGATCCATGCGCACGATGCGGAAGTCGCCGGCCAGCGCCTCCACCCAGCCGTTCCACGTGTGCAGGGAGGCGCCGGTACCGTGCAGCAGCACCAGCGCCGGCCCGCTGCCCTCGACGGCGACGTGGGCGCCCATGCCGTCGAGTTCGAGGAACTGCGAGCCGGTGACCCGGTAGCGCTCGGTCAGGGACTCGACGCTGCGATCCGGCTCCCAGGCCCATGCCAGCACCAGCGCGGCGGCGATGAACAGAATCAGGAGGGCGTTGACGACTGCTCTCATGTGCTTCTCCCGGCTACGCTGCCAGCCATGGTTGCTCCCGTGATTTCTTCCCCACTCCTCTGTCGATGGTAAGCGCGCCGCGCCGCTGCGGCCAGCGCGTCCCTTACGGCCCGCCGAGGGTGTCGTTACAATGCCCGGGCCGACGCGCCGCACGGGCGCAACCGAGCCGGAGCGACTATGAGCCGACCATCGCCGGAACCATGGCGGAAACCGTTGTGGGAACCGTCCCCGGAACGCAAGGCGGGCGCGAACCTGACCCGCTTCGCCGCCTTCGCGGCGGAGGCCCGGGGCGAGGGCTTTGCGGACTACGCGGCGATGCACCGCTGGTCGGTGGATGAACCGGAGGCTTTCTGGTCCACGCTGTTCCGCTACCTGGACCCGGTCTGCCGGCGGCAGCCCGAGACCGTGATCCGCGATGCCGACGCCATGCCGGGCGCGAAGTTCTTCCCGGAGGCCGAACTCAATTTCGCCGAGAACCTGCTGCGCTACCGGGGGCCGCTGCCCGCGATCATCTTCCACGGGGAGGACCGTACGCGCCGCGAGCTGAGCCGCGACGAGCTGCGCGACGAAGTGGCCCGGGTCGCGGCCGGTCTGCGCCGGGCCGGCGTGGGACCGGGCGACCGGGTGGCCGGCTACCTGCCGAACTGCCCCGAGACGGTAATCGCCATGCTGGCGGCGGCGAGCCTCGGCGCGGTGTGGTCGTCGTGCTCGCCGGATTTCGGCGTGCAGGGCGTGCTGGACCGCTTCGGCCAGATCGCGCCGAAGGTACTGTTCGTCACCGACGGCTACCGCTACAACGGCCGGGTCTTCGACCTGCGCGATACCGTCGCCGGCATCCTGGAGCAGCTGCCGGACGTGCGGACCTGCGTGGTGGTGCCGTTCGTCGAGGACGCACCGGCCCTCGGCGGCGTCCCCCGCGGCGTGCACTATGCGGACTTCGTGCAGGACGCGGATGACATCGAGTTCGCCCGGCTGGCGTTCGATCATCCGCTCTACGTCATGTACTCCTCGGGCACGACGGGCACGCCGAAGTGCATCGTGCACGGCGCCGGCGGCACGCTGATACAGCAGATGAAGGAACACGTCCTGCACGTGGACCTGAAGCCCGGCGACCACCTCTTCTATTTCACGACCTGCGGCTGGATGATGTGGAACTGGCTGGTGGCCGGTCTCGCCTGCGGGGCCACGCTGGTGCTCTACGACGGCTCGCCCTTCCATCCGGACGGCGGACGGCTCTGGCGCATGGCGGAGCAGGAACGAGTGAACGTGTTCGGCACCAGCGCGAAGTACATCGCGGCGCTGGAGAAGGCGGGCCTGCATCCGGGCCGGGAGCACGATCTCTCCGCCCTGCGCACGGTGCTGTCCACCGGCTCGCCGCTGGCACCTGCGAGCTTCGACTACGTCTACCGGGAGATCGCCGACGACGTCCTGCTGGCCTCCATCTCGGGCGGCACCGACATTCTCGGCTGTTTCGCGGGCGGCTGCCCGATACGCCCGGTGTGGCGCGGGGAGCTGCAGTGCCGGATGCTGGGCATGGCGGTGGAGGTCTGGGACGAGGACGGCACGCCGCTCACCGGCGAGAAGGGCGAGCTGGTCTGCACGCAGCCTTTCCCTTCCATGCCCATCGGCTTCTGGAACGACGACACCGGCGAGAAGTACCGGGACGCGTATTTCACCCGCTTCCCCGGCGTCTGGGCGCACGGGGATTTCGCCGAGCTGACCGAACACGACGGCATGATCATCCACGGCCGCTCCGATGCCGTGCTGAACCCGGGCGGGGTGCGCATCGGCACCGCGGAGATCTACCGCCAGGTGGAGAAGATCGACGACGTGCTCGAGTCCATCGCCATCGGCCAGGACTGGGACGACGACGTGCGCGTGGTGCTGTTCGTGGTGCTCAGGCCCGGCGTGGAGCTGGACGAGCAGCTGGAGAGCCGCATCCGCGGGATCATCCGCGAGAACGCGACCCCGCGGCACGTGCCGGCGAAGATCCTGGCGGTGCCGGACATCCCGCGTACCATCAGCGGCAAGATCACGGAGCTGGCCGTGCGCTCGGTGGTGCACGGCGAGACCGTGAAGAACACCGACGCGCTGGCCAACCCGGAGGCGCTGGAACACTTCCGCGACCGGCGGGAACTGGCGGAGTCGTGAGCGCCTTCGACGGCGTGACCGTGCACACGGAGGCGATCCGCCCGGAGTGGATCGACTATAACGGCCACATGAACGTGGCCTGGTACGTGCTGATATTCGACCACGGCGTCGACGGGCTCTGGGACGACCTCGGTCTCGACGCCGCCTACCGGGAGGAAAGCGGAGGCACTACTTTCGCCGTGGAATGCCACGTGAGCTACCTGCGGGAGCTGCGCGAGGGCGATCCGGTGGCGGTCACCGCCCAGCTCCTTGCCTGGGATGCAAAGCGTATCCACCAGTTCCAGCGCATGTACCACGCCGCCGAGGGCTGGCTCGCCGCCACCTGCGAGTGGATGAACCTGCACGTCGACACCGCTTCCCGGCGCGTCTCGCCCTGGCCCGAAGCCGTGCTCGGCCGCCTGGACGCATTCGCCCGGCGCCACCCGGATGTCCCCTGGCCGGAGCAGGCCGGGCATCGCATGCGCGTCCCCCATCCGCTCGGCCCGCAGCATCAGGCAACGGCAGAGCAAAGCCCCACGGAGCAGTAACCATCATGACCGAGCACGTGATACTCGCCATCGACCAGGGCACCACCAGCAGCCGGGCGATGGTCTTCGATCAGAAGGCGCGCATCCTGGCCGTGAGCCAGCGGGAGTTTCCCCAGGTGTTCCCGAAACCCGGCTGGGTGGAACACGACCCGGAGGCGATCTGGCAGAGCGTGCTCTCCGTCGTGCACGATGCCATCGCGGACGCCGGCTGCCTGCCGCGGGATGTCGCCTGCATCGGCATCACCAACCAGCGCGAGACCACGGTGGTCTGGGACCGGGACACCGGCGAGCCCGTGTACAACGCCATCGTCTGGCAGGACCGGCGCACGGCCGCGAAATGCCGCGAGTACGCCGCCGGCGGCGGCGAGGAGCTGGCCACGGCACGCTCGGGGCTGCGCATCGATCCCTATTTCTCGGCGACGAAGCTGGCCTGGATACTGGACAACGTGGAGGGCGTGCGGGAGCGCGCCGAGCGCGGCGAGCTCGCCTTCGGCACCATCGACGCCTTCCTGCTCTGGCGTCTGACCGGCGGCGCCGAACATCGCACGGACATCACCAATGCTTCGCGCACGCTGCTCTACGACATCCACCGCCGGCGCTGGGACGACGACCTGCTCGCCCACTTCGGCGTGCCTGCCTCACTGCTGCCGGAGGTGTGCGACAACACCTTCGGCTTCGGCACGACGGACGCGCAGGCCCTCGGGGCCGGCATTCCGGTGACCGGCATGGCCGGCGACCAGCAGGCGGCGCTGTTCGGCCAGGCCTGCTTCCATCCGGGCATGACCAAGAGCACCTACGGCACCGGCTGCTTCGTGATCGCCAACACCGGCGAGAAACCGCTGGCCTCCGGCCACCAACTGCTGACCACCATCGCGAGCCGCGTGGACGGCCGCCTGAACTACGGCCTGGAAGGCAGCATCTTCGTGGCGGGCTCGGCCATCCAGTGGCTGCGTGACGCGCTGAAGATTATTGCGGCCGCGCCGGACTCGGAGGCCATCGCGCGGGAGCAGGGCGTCATCGACAACATCCACGTGGTGCCTGCGTTCGCCGGGCTCGGCGCACCCCACTGGGACCCGGACGCCCGCGGCGCCATCCTCGGCCTCAGCCGCGACAGCGGCGTCGCCGAGATCGTGACCGCCACCCTGCAGTCGGTGGCCTTCCAGACCCGGGACCTGATGCTGGCCATGCGCGACGACGGCCTGGACGTGGAACTGCTGCGGGTCGACGGCGGCATGGTCAACAACGACTGGCTGGTGCAGTTCCTCGCCGACATGCTCGGTATCACCGTCGAGCGTCCGCGCATCACCGAATCGACGGCATTCGGCGCGGCCTGCCTGGCGGGCCTGCAGCGGGGCGTCTTCGATTCCCTGGAGCAGCTGGAGAAGCTCTGGCAGCGGGACGCGCTGTTCGAACCCGCCATGCCCGCCGAACGGCGGCGGGCATTGCACGAGGGGTGGCTCGCCGCCGTTACCCGCGTGCGATCGGTGGCACGGGAGCCCTGACCGCTCAGTCGAGGTCGCGCCGCACCGGGTCGGTGTGGCGCACGGGTCCCCGATGCTCGCCGCCTTCGCCTGCCGGCGCCACGACCGCATAGCCGGCGGTGAGCGCCAGCGAATAGATCAGCACGCTCATGATCGGCAGGTAGTGACCGAGCGCCACCGTGCCGCCGCCGGCGAACTCCACCAGCCAGATGGCGAGTTCGGCGAGGACGGCCAGCAGCAGCATCATCGCGATCAGCAGCACCAGCCAGGCGGGCAGACGGGCCCAGCAGGCGGAGAGGCGGCTGCCTCCGTCCGGCTCCAGCAGGCGCAGACACAGCAGGGCCAGCACGGCGGTGGGCAGGAGCAGCCAGCCGGTCAGCGCGAGCAACGAGCGCATGCCGGGCCCGCTGGCACCGAGGAACAGCGCCATCATGGCGGTGAAAGCGAGCAGCAGGCCCGTGATGGCGAGCACCAGCGTGAGCACGGCAGTCAGGACCCGGCCCCCGCCCTGCGGCGCTTCGCCCGGCCGTCTTTCGGTGATGGTCATGACGGCATTGTGCCCGGGCGGCGGGCGCATGCAAACGGCCACGAGGATCGGTGCGCGGGTCAGGGATCGATGGCGCTCGACAGTAGCCGTGCGCCTCCCGGTCGCGGCGCGGCGTCTATTGGCGTGAGATGGTCGAGGAATTGTCCCGTCGCGCGGGCCCAGCTCTTGCCCAGCGCGGCTTCGCGGCATGCCCGGCGGTCCAGGGCAAGTGCCCGCCGGACCGCGATACCGAGGTCCTCGTGCAGGATGCCGGAGCGTCCCTGCTCGACGACGTCCAGCGGGCCGGTCACCGGATAGGCGGCTACGGGCGTGCCGCAGGCCATGGCCTCCAGCATCACAAGACCGAACGTATCCGTGCGGCTGGGGAAGACGAACACGTCGGCGGCGGCGAGATGGGCGGCGAGGTCCGGGCCGAAGCGATAGCCGGTAAAGACCGCGTCGGGGTACTCGGAGCGCAGCCTGGCGCGGTCGGGGCCGTCGCCGACCACGTACTTCGTGCCCGGCAGGCGGAGTTGCAGGAAGGCCTCGAGGTTCTTCTCCACGGCGACCCGGCCCATGTACAGGCAGATGGGGCGCGACTCGGTCAGCGGCGCCTTCGGTTCCGGCCGGAACAGCTCCACGTCCACCCCGCGGCTCCACAGGCGGAGCCCTCGGAATCGGTGCGCGGCGAGTTCGTCCCTGACGGCAGGGGTGGGCACCAGGGTGGCCGCCGCCGGCCGGTGGAAGCGCCTGAGCCAGGCGTACAACCAGGAGACCGGTATCGGTGCGCGCTCACGTACGTACTGCGGGAAGCGGGTGTGATAGGAGGTCGTGAACGCGAGGCCGCGCCGGATGCAGTAGCGCCTCGCCGCAAAACCCAGCGGCCCCTCCGTGGCGATGTGGATGCAGTCGGGTCGGAAGACGTCCAGCGTCCTGCGGAGGCGACGATAGGGCAGCAGGGACAGGCGGATCTCCGGATAGGAGGGGCAGGGCAGCGTCCGGTGATCCGCCGGTGTCAGCATCTTCACGCGGTGTCCGGTGCGGATGAGTTCGTCGCGGGTCCTGCCCAGCGTTGTGACGACACCGTTCACCTGGGGCAGCCAGGCATCGGTGATGATGGCGATGCGCATGGCAGGCAGTCTCGTGCGGCACTGTTACCGGAATCTTGCCGTTCGGAGAAAATTGCGAGACAGAGTTGCGGAACGTGTCACCGATCTTTCAACGAGTTGTCACCTCCCTGACTTGTCGCCCGGCGAGAATCTCGTCAGCTTCAGGGCGACCCGGGAGAGGGTTCCGTGCAGACAATGTGGGAGCAGGTGGCGGCAGCCGAGATCGGATTCACTCTCAAGGTGAACCGGCTCAGCGAGCGGACTCCGATACTGGCATTGTTCCGTGCCGTGAGCCGACTGGGTGACGGCATTGCCTGGTATGCAGGACTCGGCGTCATGCTCCTGATCGGGGGCGAGCAGGCCGCCGGACCCGTGCTGCACACGGGCGTAACGGCGCTGACCGGTGTGGCGCTCTATCGGTTCCTGAAAGAAAGGCTCGTGCGGGAAAGACCGTTCATCACCTTCGCGGACATCCGCTGTGGCACGGCGCCCCTGGACCGCTACAGCTTCCCTTCGGGCCATACGCTGCACGCGGCGCTGTTCTCGGCGTTCTTCCTGGTCTATCTGCCGGTGCTCGGCCTGGCGATGCTGCCGTTCGCGCTATTGGTCGCCGCCTCGCGGGTGGTGCTGGGTCTGCACTACCCCACCGACGTGCTCGCGGGCGCCGCCGTCGGGCTGCTTTTGGCCGCTGCCAGTCTGGCGTTCCTGCGCCTGCCGCCGATACCCTGGTGAGAGAGCCTGCTGGATTCATCGGTCACGGGCTCTCGTTGCGGCCCTCTGTCGCGATTGCTGTCGCGGCCGACTGACCGAGCCAGTAGGCGATATTCTCCAGATTGACGCTTGCCGGCTGGGCATCGTCCCAGAATGCGGCGATCAGGCGCTCGTCGGCGTGCAGCAGCATGTCGATATGTCGCGACAGTGCGGTGTAGTCAGGAATACGATTGCCCATCGTGATGCTGATCAGGGAGGCTTCCACTGGCTGATCCTCGTCTCAGGCAACAGCGCCGAGTTCCACCTGGCCGAGTTGCGGTTCGGCCTCACCGTCCCAGGAGACGAGTCCGAGACGGCCTTCCCGGTTCTCCACCAGCGCGGTGCAATGCTCGACCCAGTCACCGTCGTTGCAGTAGATGACGCCGCCGGCCCGGCGCACGGCCGGCCGGTGGATGTGGCCGCAGACGATGCCGTCGAGGCCCTGTGCCCGGACGTAGTCGATGGCCGTGTTCTCGAAGCGGTGGATGTAGTCCAGCGCCGCGTTGATGCGCATCTTGATGGCACTCGCCATGCGCACGGGACGGTAACCGAGGCGATGCCGCACCCGGTTCAGGCCGGCATCCATGTCCACCAGCCAGCGGTAGGCGGCCGAGCCCAGGCGCTCTTTCATGGAGCCGACCCGCAGATCGCGGTCGAATTCGTCGCCGTGGGTCACCAGCAGCCGCCGCCCGCAACGCGTCTCGTGAATATGACGGCGGCGGATCTCGATCAGGTGATGATCCGTGCCATCGAACAGGCGCAGCTCGGCATCGTGGTTGCCGGGAATATAGATCACGCGGGTGCCTTCCCGGGAGAGCCGCATGATCTCGTGCAGGACCTCGCCGTGCACCGGCGGCCAGTAGACGGTGTTGCGCATCGCCTCGAAGTCGAGGATGTCGCCGACCAGGAAGAGCTGGCGTGTCTCGAGAGAGCGCAGGAAGTCGAGGAGTTGTCGCGCGCGGCAGCCGCGGGTACCGAGATGGGTGTCCGAGAGCCAGACCGCTTCCGCCTGCACCCGTGCCTCTGCGTTCTCCATATCGTCTGCCCCGCCGGCCTTCCGAGATGGCCATGAAGATAGTCACGCAAGTTGAAGATTCTCTTACGCTGCCGTGACGTTTTGATGGCTTGGTGCCTGCGCAGGGAATCGCGGAGCCGGATGCCGCCGCGCGTCCGTGCCCGCATCTCGGGTACACTTGGCCTCCGCCGAGGCGCCCAGGCGGCTTCGCGCACGAAGAAGAGGCGCCCGGCAAGACCGTGGCGGACCGTGCCGGCCCGCCGATATCCAGTCTCAGAACGAGGAGAGGGGACATGCCGGAAACAGTGTCCAAAGACCGACTCGCCGATTACATCGATCGGGACATGCCGCCGTCGGAGTGGCTCGCGATCGAGCAGGAGCGCATCGACGCCTTCGCCGATGCCACGCTCGACCACCAGTTCATCCACGTCGACAAGGAGAAGGCGGCGCAGACGCCGTTCGGCACGACCATCGCGCACGGTTATCTGACGCTCTCGCTGCTGCCTCATCTCACCGGGCAGTGCGGGGTGATCCCGGAGGGCATCGCCATGGCCATCAACTACGGCTCGAACAAGGTCCGTTTCCTGCAGCCGGTGAAGGTGGGCAGCGAGGTGCGCGCGCACGTGAAGCTGAAGGATGTGAACGAGAAGAAGCCGGGCCAGATCCTGACCACGTCCGAGGTGACCGTGGAGATCAGGGGCGAGGAGAAACCGGCCCTGGTGGCCGAGACGCTGGCCCTGTACTTCGTGCAGTGAAGCCGCGACGACAGATTGACCGAGGGAGGCTGAAGTGACGATCCGATTCGACGATCAGGTGGCTATCGTGACGGGCGCCGGCGGCGGCCTGGGGCGCTGTCATGCCCTGGAACTCGCCCGCCGCGGTGCGAAGGTGGTGGTGAACGACCTGGGCGGCGCCCGGGACGGCAGCGGCGGTTCCAGCGAAGCCGCCGAGGCCGTGGTGGGCGAGATCGAGGCGGCCGGCGGCGAGGCCATCGCCAACGGCGCCAACGTGGCCGACTACGAGCAGGTCCGGGCCATGGTGGCGGCGGCCGTGGACAAGTGGGGCCGCGTGGACGTGCTTGTGAACAACGCCGGAATCCTGCGCGACAAGAGCTTCGTGAAGGCGAGCCTGGAGGACTTTCAGCTCGTCGTCGACGTGCATCTCATGGGCTCGGTGAACTGCACCAAGGCGGTGTGGGAGGTCATGCGCGAGCAGAAATACGGGCGCATCGTCATGACCACGTCGTCCACCGGACTGTACGGCAATTTCGGCCAGGCGAACTACGGCGCGGCCAAGCTCGGCGTGGTGGGCTTCATGAACACGCTGCATCTGGAGGGCCAGAAATACGACATACGCGTGAACTGCCTGGCGCCGGTCGCGGCCACGCGCATGACCGAGGGCCTCATGCCGGAAGAGGCGCTGGCACTGCTGCAGCCGGAATACGTCACGCCCGCCGTGGTGTTCATGGTGAGCCCGGATGCGCCGAGCCGGCAGATCATCTCGGCCGGCGCGGGCGGCTATGCCCGCGTGTACCTGGAGGAGACGCCGGGCATCTGGCTGGCGCCCGACGAGCGCGACGCCGATCACGTGGCCGCGAACTGGGACAGGATCGCGGACAAGACCGGTGCCGAGGAATACCAGGACGGCAGCGGCCAGAGCATGAAGTTCCTCACCCGCGCGGCGAAGGAACTGGGCATCAAGACGGGCTGAGCGCCCGGTCTCACGGAGCATTGACAAGGCGGACAAGGCGGGCGCGAGCGCCCGCCGGGAGAACAGCAGTGAAAGAAGCGGTAATCGTATCCACGGCGCGCACGCCCATCGGCAAGGCCTACCGGGGCGCTTTCAACAACACTCAGGCCCAGACGCTGGCGGCCCATCCCATCCGCGAGGCGGTGAAGCGGGCCGGCGTCGACCCCGCCGAAGTGGATGACGTGATCATGGGCTGCGCCATGCAGCAGGGCTCCAGCGGTCAGAACGTCGCCCGCCAGGCACTGCTGGCCGCCGGTCTGCCCGAGACGGTCAGCGGCATGTCCGTGGATCGGCAGTGTTCGTCCGGCATGATGGCGATTGCCATTGCTGCGAAGCAGGTGCTGCAGGACAACATGCCCATCGTGGTGGGCGGCGGACTCGAGTCCATCAGCCTGGTCCAGAACGAGCACATGAACACCTACCGTGCGAAGGATCCGAACGTGACCGCCGCCAGCGAGCACATCTACATGTCCATGCTCGAGACCGCCGAGGTGGTGGCGAAGCGCTACGGCATCAGCCGGGAGCAGCAGGACGAGTACGGCCTGCAGAGCCAGATGCGCACCGCCGCCGGCCAGGAGGCCGGGGCCTTCGACGACGAGATAGTCCCGATGACCACGACCAAGGGGGTGATGGACAAGGAGACGAAGGAGATCAGCTTCGAGGAGGTCACCCTGGAGCAGGACGAGGGCAATCGGCCCGGCACCACCGCCGAAGGCCTGGCGGGCCTCAGCCCTGTTTTCGAGGGCGGCGTGATCACCGCGGGCAACGCGAGCCAGCTCTCCGACGGCGCCTCCGCCTGCGTGGTGATGGACTCCAAGCTCGCCGAGAAGCGCGGGCTGGAGCCGCTGGGCATCTACCGCGGCATCGCCGTGGCCGGCACCGAGCCGGACGAAATGGGCATCGGCCCCGTCTTCGCCGTGCCGAAACTCCTCGAGCGCACGGGCCTGAAGCCGGACGACATCGGCCTGTGGGAGCTCAACGAGGCTTTCGCCGTGCAGGTGATCTACTGCCGCGACAAGCTGGGCATCCCGAACGAGCTCCTGAACGTCAACGGCGGCTCGATCTCCATCGGGCACCCCTACGGCATGTCCGGCGCCCGCATGGTGGGCCATGCGCTGATCGAGGGGCGCCGGCGCGGCGCCCGCTACGTCGTCTGCACGATGTGCATCGGCGGCGGCATGGGGGCGGCCGGACTGTTCGAGGTGCTCTGAGCTGCGGCGTACCCCGACTTGACGGCTCCCGGCCAAGGCCCAATTATCGTCTCCGGCGCTCCGGTTCCCGGAGCGTACCGACATCCGGCCGGATGGCCGGCCAGCAGGGGGGACCGGCACGCATTGCTCCGTGCGCGACAGAAACTCGGTAAGTACCGCATCGTCCGCTGCCTGTCGAAGGGGCCGCTCGCCAATGTGTACCAGGCGTATGACACCGTGCGCTCGGCTCACGTCGCGCTGAAGGTGCCACTGACCACGGCCAGGAGTCTCTCCGCCGTCGAGGACTTCCTGCACGAGGTGCGGATGGCCTCCAAGTTCGAGCATCCGAACATCCTGCCGGTCTACGACGCGGCCTTCATCGGGGACCATTTCGTCATCTCCATGCCTCTCGGCACGGAGTCCCTGGCGGACCGCCTGGTCAGGCGCATGTCCCAGAGCCTGCGCATGGACTTCGCCTCCCAGGCACTGGCAGCCGTGGCTCACGCGCACGAGCACCGGGTCATACACTGCGACATCAAGCCGGAGAATTTCATCATCTTCCCCGGCAATCGGCTGCGGCTGTCCGACTTCGGTTTCGCCAAATTGAACCTGCGCACGCTGAAGGCATCGGGTTCCGGCACGATCGACTACATTGCTCCCGAGCAGGCCATGGGCAGGCCGAAGTTCCAGTCCGACGTCTTCTCGCTGGGCCTGGTGCTCTACCAGCTGTTCTCCGGCCGCCTGCCGGAGTGGCCGTTCGACTGGCCGCCGCCCGGCATCGAGCGGGCCCGCCAGAATGCCAGCGGCGACCTGCTGGAAGTGCTGCGCCGGGCCATGCAGGTGGACATCTCCGCGCGCACCCGCGACGCGGTGCAGATGCGATCTGAGTTCGAGCGGGCGCGCAGCCGCGCGCGCCGTCAGCGCCGGCGCAGCAGTCCGAAGGTGGAAGGCCCGGTCTGGAAGCGGGTGCAGTGGCGCGAGTTCCAGAGCCGCTACCGCAAGGTGCTGGACACGCGTCATCAATGCCGGCGCTGCGAGGGCCCGGTGGCCGAGGTGATGCAGGCCTGTCCCTGGTGCGGTGCCGACAACCCGGCCGCCGGCGAAACGCGCACGTTCCCGGCCCATTGCCCCCGCTGCGAGCGCGGCGTGAAGCTGGACTGGGACTATTGCGCCTGGTGCTACGGTCCCGGCTTCGAGAAGGAAACCAACCGGCGCTACAGCGACCGCCGCTACACGGCCCGCTGCGCCAACAAGCGCTGCGGCGGGCCGCTGATGCCGTTCATGCGTTACTGCCCCTGGTGCCGCGCCAAGGTGAAGCGCAAGTGGGCGCTGCCCGGCTCCGACCGGTGCTGCAGCTCCTGCGGCTGGGGCATCGCGGCGGAATTCTGGAATTACTGTGCCTGGTGCCGGCAGCCGGTCTCCGGCCGGGCGCGGGGCCGGCGCCGCAGGAATGGCTGAGGCGCGGGCATGGGGCACCCCGGAAGAGCCCCTCGTATTGCCGGTGGAAGAGGACTCCGGCGAGATACTGACGGCGCAGGCAGCCGGCGGCGAAGCCGTGGTCTATTGCCGCCGCAGCCCGGACAAGGAGACCGGCAACGAGGACACGCTCGCCGTGATCCCGCTGGCCGAAGACATGGTGGTGCTCGCCGTCGCGGACGGCGCCGGCGGTCTGCCGGCCGGGCAGCGGGCCTCGCGCACGGCGATCCGCACCGTCATCGAGTCGCTGAAGGCGGTCAGCGACCCCGCGGTGATGCTGCGCACGGCCATACTGAACGCCATGGAGGAAGCCAACGCGGCGGTGATGGCACTGGCCAACGGTTCGGCGACCACGCTGACCGTCGTCTCCGTGGAGGGACGGCTGGTGCGCCCGTACCACGTAGGTGACTCGGCGGCGCTGGTGACGGGCCAGCGCGGCCGGCTCAAGATGCAGACCATCGCCCATACGCCGGTGGCCTTCGCCGTGGAGGCGGGGTTCCTCGACGAGGTGGAGGCGCTCTACCACGCCGAGCGCAACCTGGTGTTCAACTTCCTCGGCACGGCCGACATGCGCATCGAGGTGGGGGCCGAACTGGAGCTGGCTCCCCGGGATACGCTGCTGCTCGCGAGCGACGGGCTGACCGACAACCTCCACCTGGCCGAGATCGTGGAGATCGCCCGCAAAGGCCCGGCGGCGGAGACGCTGGAACAGCTGTCCGCGTATGCCCGCGAGCGCATGCTGACGCCCGAGGCGCCCACGCCGAGCAAGCCCGACGATCTCAGCATCATCCTGTTCCGCAAGCCCGGCGCGGAAGACGACGCAGGGGCTCCGGAAGGAGATGCGGCGAACGAAACGCCAAAGGAGGAAGCTGACGACGATGCCGACGGATAACGAACTGCCCCGACCGCCGTGCCCCTGGCTGACGGAGAGCCACGAGGAGTGGCGCCGTCAGGTGCGCCGCTTCGTCGACGACAAGATCATGCCCTTCGTGGACGACTGGGAAGAGGCGGGCCGCATCCCGGAGTCCCTGTTCCACGACGCGGCGGAGTTCGGCCTGCTGCAGGTCGGCTACCCGGAACGCTACGGCGGCGTCTCCGAGGGTATCGACGGCTTCCATCGCCTGATCGTCTCCGAGGAGCTGGCCCGCAGCGGCGCGGGTGGCGTCAACGCGAGCCTGATGGTGCACGGCATCGCCCTGCCGCCGCTGCTGGCAGGCGGCCCCGAGCCGCTGCGGGCGGCGATCGCACCGCCGGTACTCGCCGGAGAACGGCACATGTCGCTGGCCATCACGGAGCCGGGCGGCGGCTCCGACGTGGCGGCCATCCGCACCCGGGCCGTGGCCGAGGGCGATCACTACGTGGTGGACGGCGAGAAGACCTTCATCACCGGCGGCATGCGGGCGGACTACTTCACCACCGCCGTGCGCACCGGCGAGGGCTACGACGGCATCTCGCTGCTGCTGATCCCGGCCGACGCGGACGGCGTGAGCCGCACGGAGCTGGACCGCAAGCAGGGCTGGTGGTCGTCCGATACCGCCACCATCCATTTCGACGGCGTGCGCGTGCCGCGGGATCATCTGATCGGCACCGAGGGCGCCGGGTTCGCCCTGATCATGAAGAACTTCAACGGCGAGCGGCTGGCGATGGCGGCCGGTGCCAACGCCTCGGCGCGGGTCTGCGCGGAGGATGCGCTCGCCTGGGCGCGCCAGCGTCACACCTTCGGCCGCCGTCTTGCCGACCACCAGGTCATCCGCCACAAACTGGTGGAGATGCTGCGGCAGGTGAACGCCACCCAGGCCTATCTCGAGCACTGTACCTGGCGCGTCGACCGGGGCGAGGCCCCTGCGGCGGACCTGGCCATGCTGAAGGTGCAGGCCACGCTGACGATGGAGTACTGCGCCCGGGAGGCGATGCAGATTCTGGGCGGCGCCGGTTATCTCCGCGGCAGCCGCATCGAGCGTATCTACCGGGAGGTGCGGGTCAACGCCATCGGCGGCGGTTCCGAGGAGATCATGCGCGACCTGGCCGCGCGTCAGCTCGGTCTCTGAGCCGCCAGCACCGCAGCGGGCAGCGTGATGGTTACCTGCAACCCGCCGTCTTCCCGGTTCCGTGCGACGATGCTGCCCGCGTGCAGCTCGGTCACCCGCCGTGCGATGGCGAGCCCCAGTCCGGCGGTGCCCACCTTGTCGCCGCGATAGAACGGCTCGAACAGCAGGCCGAGTTCCTCGTCGGGGACGCCGCCGCCGTCGTCGGCGATGGTGACGGCCAGGCCTTCCGGCTCGCGGCTCAGCCGCACCTCGACGCGCTGCTCGGCATGATGGGCCGCATTGCGCAGCACGTTCTCCACGGCGCTTGCCAGCGACGCCCGCTGGGCGCGGACGGTGACGCCGGGCGGCGCCTCCAGCTCGATGCGCGGGCCGTCGTCGCCGCCCTCGAAACGCGTGTCGCGGACCAGCTCGCGCAGCATCGCCGTCATATCGAATTCTTCGCTGCGGGGCCCGCGGCCGGAATCGGCCCGGGCGAAGTCCATGATCTCGCCGATGAGCCAGTCGAGCCGATCCGACTCCTTCTCGATGCGCGCCAGCGCCGGCAGCTCGCCGGCGTCGCGCTGGGCGAGGCCCAGTGCCACCCGCATGCGCGCCAGCGGCGAGCGCAGTTCGTGGGAGACGTTGCGCAGCAGCTCGCGCTGGGAACGCTGAGAGGCCTCCAGCTGTGCGGCCATGTCGTTGAAGTCCCGCGCGAGGCTGCCGAGCTCGTCCCGGCGAACCACGATGGGCCCGCTCACGCGGGTATCCAGGTTGCCATCCGCCAGCGCGCGGGTGGCGTCGCGCAGGCTCTTCACGGGCCGTGACAGGGTGCGGGCCAGCAGCCAGGCCACGCCGGCGCTGACCGCCAGCGCGAACAGCACCAGCGTCACCCGCACGGGGAGATCCGGCAACAGGCGCAGCGCGGCACCCGGACGGCGGAACAGGAACAGGCTGTAGACCCGGTCGTCCGGGCCGATGATCTGGGGGATGGGTCTTGCCGGGCGGAAGTTCGGCGGCAGGGCACGCGGCCTGTTCAGCTGTTCCGCCACGGCGCGCAGGCGCGCGAGCTCGGCCACCAGCACCTCGGGCAGGGGCCGCCCCAGGATGTCCCGGCCATCTTCCAGAAGCACGAACAGCCGCAGCTCCGGCGGCAGTCCGGCACCGTCCTCGAGCCATTCCCGCAGGGCCTCGGGGCCACCGCCCGAGAGTACCTGGGAGGCCTCGATGTGCACGGCACGCGGGTCGAACTGCTGCCAGGCTTCGCGCCGCTGCTCCGCCACCTGCCAGACGACCAGGATGGCCGCTGCGAGGAGCACGCCGATGACCAGCCAGAAGCCGAGGAAGATGCGCAGGAACAGGCTAGGCATCCGGCTCGTCCGGGACCAGCGTGTAGCCCACGCCGCGGATGTTGCGGATGGGGTTCTGCCCACGGTCGTCGCCGGTCAGCTTGCCGCGCAGATTGCTGATGTGGGTGTCCACGCTACGGTCCCAGGGCTGCAGGCGCCGGCCGAGTACCTCCCGGGAGATGGTCTCCTTGCTCACCACCTCGCCGGCGGCGGCGACGAGCAGCCCCAGCAGCTGAAACTCCGTGCCCGTGAGCCTGAGCTCGCGCCCGCCGCGGCTGGCCCGGCGGCTGCGCAGGTCGAGTTCGATGGTGCCGGCGCTCATGTGGCCCGTCTCGGCGGCGGCGGGTCTCGTCCGCCGCAGCACGGCGCGTAGTCGGGCCACCAGCTCGCGGGGGTTGAACGGTTTCGCCAGATAGTCGTCCGCGCCGATCTCCAGCCCGACGATGCGGTCCACGTCGTCGCCCCGCGCGGTGAGCATCAGCACCGGCGTGTCGCGCTCGGCACGGATGCGCCGCAGCACCTCGAAGCCGTTCATGCCCGGCATCATGACGTCCAGTATGATCAGGTCGAAGGCCGCGTCGTCGAGGCGTTGCAGCGCCTTCGGGCCGTCGCCGGCCCACTCGACGGCGAACCCTTCGGGTTCCAGATACTCCTGCAGCATGGTGGCGAGCTCTTCATCGTCGTCCACCAGCAACAGGCGTCCGTCGGCCTCGTCGCGGCCCGTGTTGTCGGCGGCTGCGCTGTTCATGCGCGTATGCTCCGCTGCCGGCCGCGAAGCTGCAAGACCCCGGGCGTCTCCCGGGGGCGCGGCTTGACACTTCTTTGCACGTCCGTGGCGCAACTTCGCACTACAGGGTCTACTCTGGAGGCGTGGCAGAAATCACTCCCCCCGGACGGGAAAGGAGGCTGACATGAGAGGGATTGTCCCCGGTCGAGTCACCGGTCGCGCGCTACGGCGGAACGCCCTGGCCCTAGTGGCGCTGTTCTTCGCCGGAGCCGCTCTCGCAGGGCCTCACGGCGGAGGCCCTCATGGCGGCCCGGATCCGGCGCGGATGCTGGCTCACATGTCGGCGGAACTGGACCTCGGCGCCGAGCAGCGGGAGGCGGTCCGACAGGCCCTCGAGTCCCGGCGCGACCAGATCCACACGCTGCACGAGCAATTGCGCGCGAATCACCGCGAACTGCGCAACCTCGACCCTGCCGACCCGAATTATCAGACGCTCGCCAATACGCTGGCCCAGCGCCAGGGCGAGCTGACCAGCCGCATGGCCCTGCTGCGCAGCGAGACCCACGCCGACATCATGGCGGCGCTGGACGAAGACCAGCAGGCCCGGCTGACGGAGATGCGGGCCGATCGCATGGCGCGCATGGACCAGCGCCGGCACAAACTGCAGCAGCGCCAGCACCAGCGGCCGTCGGCGCCCGGCGGCGCAGGTGCCGGCGAGGGCCGCGGCGCCGGTCCCGAAGCGAACGATTCAGGCGCGAAGGAGGACGACGTCCTCTGACCCTCTGCCGCCCCGGGCGGGCGCGCCCGGGGCGGCTCTTCTGCTCCCCAACTCGACAATCCGCCTCGCCGCCGCCTCCCGGAACCGGCCGCCGGCATCCCGCCGGCATTGAATACAGGGTCCCGTCTGTGGCAAATAGGTCTCAGGGAACTCTGCGGCGGCTTTTGGCCTCGAAAGCTATGGCCACCTTCCGGGAGGCCGTTCAGGCGCTCGCTCGCAGCGAGCGCGGCCGGCATCCGCCGCAGGCCTGCCCGGACGGGCAATCGAGAGGGAGACATGAGCAGCACGCGACACCCGAACCCACGAGCGGCCGGATTGATGGTCCTCGGATTCTGCGCGGCCGCCCTGATGCTGGGCGGCTGCGCCTCTACCTCGTCGAGCAGCAGCTCCGGCAGCCCCAGCAGCAGCTCCGGCAGCCCGAGCTCGAGCACGGGCAGCCCGAGCAGCGGCTCCGCGGGATCGCCCTCAGGCTCGACGAGCGGATCGCCTTCCGGATCGACGGGCAGCAGCACCGGCGCTCCGGCCGGTGGTTCGCCGAGCGGATCCACGGGCGGGATGCCCGGCGGTATGCCCGGTAGCGAAGGCAGCCAGTCGGGCCAGATGCCCGGGGGCATATCGGGCGGGATGCCTGGCGGCGATTCGTCGGGCGGGGCGTCCGGCGGGACGTCGGGCGACGCCGCCGGCGGCCAGGACGGCGCCGGTAGCGAAGGCGGCAGCGCGACCACTGGCGAAGGCGGCGCCTACGGCAGCGTCGGCTCCGTGGGCGAACGCGACTCGGGACCGGGCGGCATGACAGACGTACCCGGCGGCGGCCAGGGTTCCCTGGACGAGGAGTTCGAGCGCTCCCTGGGCGACTTCGACGACTCGCTGCTGGAGGAACAGCAGAAGGTGGCCGAGGTGAGCCGCGACACCGGCGCCTTCGAGCGCGGCGGCGGCGGCCAGGGCGGCGGCGTCGGCCTGGGCGAGCAGGCGGGCGAGGCCGGCGAAGGCACCGGCGGCACGGTGGGCGTCGTGAACAACTCCGCGGGCGGCGCCGGCGGCAGCATGCGCCAGGAGCCCGGTTCGGTGGATCAGCTCAGCAAGGAGCAGATCGGCGATCGCACCCCGGAGGATATCCCGACGGGCGTCGACGACGATATCGTCGCCAAGCAGCTGCGGGAGGCCGCGCTGGCCGAGGAAGACCCGGAGCTGCGCGAGCGGCTCTGGGACGAATATCGCTCCTACAAGGGCCTCTGATGAACCAAGGCACGCCCGGAAACCATGACCCCTAGGAAACCATGACCCCCAGCACCGCAACCCTCGTCTGCCGTTCGGCCATCCTGCTGCTGGCCGTCTCCGTGCTCGCCGGCTGCAGCGTCGCGCGCGTCGAGAGCGCCGGCGAGGACGTCGACCTGACCCGCGCCGCGGTCGAAGTACCCGAGGCGCGCCTGCTGGACGTCGGTGTCATCGAGTTCGCGCCGGGCATCGAGGAGGATAACGAGCCGGAGGAGACCGGCATCTACCCGGAGATTCGGCGGGCGGAGACGCGTTATTTCGCCTATCACCTGAAGAACACACTGCAGCGCACCGGCTATTGGGGCGCGGTGCGCGTGTTGCCGAGCCGTGAGGTCTATACCGACCTGTACGTGACAGGCGAGATTCGCGAGTCCGACGGTCAGACGGTGGAGCTGGAGGTGGTCGCCCTCGATGCCACGGGCCGGGAATGGATGGACAAGCGCTACAAGGCGCGGATGGTGGGGGCGGACTATGCACAGAACCGTGACCGCCGGAACGATCCCTACCAGAACGTCTACAACGAGATCGCGAACGACCTGAAGGAGCTGCTGGACGAACTCTCCGTGGAGGAAGTCGGGCGCATCCGCCGCGTCGCCGAGTTGCGCTTCATGGAGGATCTGGCCCCCCGGGTGTACGACGACTACCTCGCCGAAACCGACCGCGGCCGCTACGAGATCCGCCGCCTGCCGGCGGAGAACGACCCGATGCTGCGCCGTCTGCGCCAGGTGCGTGAGCGGGACAACCTGTTCGTGGATACGCTCAACGAGCATTACGCGAATTTCTACTACGGCATCGCCATCCCCTACGAAGGCTGGCGCAAGGCTGCCCGCGAGCAGGCGGTGACCTATCGCGAGATGCGCCGGTCCGCGCTCATCCGCGGGCTGGCCGGCATCGTCGTGGTGGCCGGCGCGGCCAGCATGAACACGGACAGCGACAGCGGCACGGCGCGGCGCACGAAGCGCGCGCTGCAGTCTTTCGCCATCCACGGCGGGCTCGAGGTGATCGGTTCGGCGTTCCGTCGCAATGCCGAGGCCAAGCTGCACAAGGAATCGATCCGCGAGCTGGCCGACTCGTTCAACTCCGAGGCCGCGCCGATGGTGGTGACGGTGAAAGGCCAGACGCGACGGCTCACCGGCACGGCCGAGGCCCAGTACGAGCAGTGGCGCCGCCTCCTGCACGAGATCTACGAGGCGGAGAGCGGGTTCCCCGAGGACTTGCAGGTAGGCGCCCCCTCGCGCGCAGTATCGTCCAAAGAACCGTCCAGAGGATCGTCCGCAGAATCGTCGCCCGGCCCGTCCGGCTGAGACGGCCGCCCGGAACGACGCCCTAAACCCGCCGGATCGATGATGGAGTTGCATCCCGGACTGCGACTGCTGGACCGCTACGAGCTGCGCCGCCGCCTGGGCGCCGGTGGCACGGCCGAGGTGTGGCTCGCCCACGATCATCGGGCGGGCTCCGCCGTTGCGCTGCGGCTGTTGTCCGACGCTCTCCGCGGCGCTCCGGAGCAGCGCGAGCGCTTCGAGGCCGGCTGGCGCCGTATCCGGTCGCTGAATCATCCCCACATCGTCAGAATCTTCGAGTTCCACGCCGAGCCGCGGCCGTTCTATGGCATGGAGTACGTCGACGGCGCCGATATCGCCGCCTTCGCCGACCGGCCGCCCTCGGAATGGCTGCGCGGGATCGCCAGCGTGGCTGCGGCGCTGGTGTACGCCCACAACCGGCATCTGCCGCACGGCGACGTCTCGGCGCGCAACGTGCTGGTGGATACCGGCGGACGCACCGCACTGAGCGATTTCGCCGCCGCCGGCAGCGCGGGCGGCACTCCGGCCGCGCTCAGCCCGGAGCGGGGCGCCGACGGGCCACCGTCGACCGCCGACGATATCCACGCCCTCGGCGTGCTGATCTTCGAGCTCTGGCACGGCCGCGCGCCGGACGAGCCCGGGGTGCGCTGGCCGGTCCGGAACGACTTCGAAGTCGCCGGCCTGCGCGACCTGACGGAAGCCATGCTGGGCGAGGAACGGACGCGCCCCGATGCGGAGACCGTGGTCGATGCCCTCGGCAGCCTCGGCATCTCGGCCGGTCTGCTGCCGCGGGAACAGGCCCGTGCGCGGGCGGTGCGTCCGTCGCCGGCCCGGCCGCTGGAAGACGAGTCGACGGAGGCGGTGACGCCGCGCCGCCGCGCCGGCGCCGCGCCGGCGGCCGCGCCCGCGCGCCGGCAGGGCGTGCCGGCCACCGTCGTCGGCGCGGCGCTGGCGGTGCTGCTGGCGGCGGCGATCTGGGTGGTGGCCTTCCTGCCGGAGCGGATCGAGGAGCGCCGCGCCGGCGGAGAGCAGGAGCCGGCCTCCCTCGACTCCGCACAGGCGACCACCGAGTCGCAGGATGACGGCGAAAACGAAGGCGAAGAGGAGGCCGTGCGGTTCTCCGAGAACCTGGTCGACGATGCCGCCCGGGACGAAGTGGTGCAGGCCAGGAACCGGGCCGACCGCGCGCTGGGCGAGCTGCTGACCAAACTCGAGGTGCTGGAATTGCGTGGCGTGGAGCGCTGGGGCGGTCAGGACTACGCGGCCGCACGAGCCGCCTACGAACAGGGTGACGAGGCCTATCTCGCCAAGGATTACAGGCGCGCCGAGACGCTGTACCGGGAGGCCAGTGCGGGCCTCGACGGCCTGATCGCCCGAGTCGACAGCGAGTTCGAGCGCGCGCTGGCCGCGGGTGAGGCGGCACTGGAGGCCGAGGACGTGACGACGGCGCGGCGCCAGTTCGAGCTGGCGCTGGCCATCACCCCGGACAACGAGGCTGCCGGGCGGGGCCTCGCCCGCGCCGAGACGCTGCTGGAGGTCATCGACCTCACCGACGAGGCCGAGGCGTTCGAGCGGCGCGGCGAGCTGACGGCGGCGGCGGAGCGATTCCGGGCGGCGACCGAGCTGGACCCTTACTACGACCGGGCCGCGGCCGGGCTCGCGCGCGTGCGCGCCGCGCTGGAGCGGCGCCGCTTCGAGGAGCGCATGACCGCGGGGTTCGAGGCCCTGCAGGCCGAGCGTTTCGATGCCGCTCGGCAGGCCTTCGAGGCCGCCCGCGAGTTGCGGCCTTCTTCGCAGGAGCCCGGGGACGGGCTGCTGCAGGTGGAACAGGCGGTGCGGCTGCGGACCATCGAGCGCCTGACCAACGAGGCGGAGCGCGAGGAGGCCGCGGAGGACTGGCAGGCCGCGCTGGCCACCTGGGGCGAGATTCTGGAGCAGGATGCGAACCTGGATTTCGCTCGCGAGGGCCGCGTCCGGGCCCGCCGGCGGCTGGCCCTTGATCGCCAGCTCGAGGGCTGGATCGCGAACCCGGACCCACTGAGCGAACCGGCCACGCTGCGCCGCGCCTCCACGGTGCTGACGGAACTCGTGAAAATGGACGGCGGCCCGCGCCTGGAGAGCCAGCGCCGCGAACTCGCCCGGCTGCTGAAGCGGGCGGCCACGCCCCTGGAAGTGCAGTTCGTCTCCGACGGGCAGACCGAGGTCACCGTCTTCCGGGTCGGCCGTCTGGGAACTTTCGAACGGCGGGAGCTTGAACTCCGCCCGGGCAGCTATACAGTCATGGGCTCCCGGGTCGGCTACCGGGACGTGCGCATCGATTTCCGGGTGGCCCCGGAGATCGAACTCGAGCCGATCGTGGTCCGCTGCGAGGAACCCATTTGAGCCTGAAGATCATCGTCGTCAGCGAGGTCGGCGAACGCGAGTACGGCACGTCCGATCTGCCGCTGCGCGTCGCCACGGCACCGGGCAGTCAGATCCCGGTGCCCGGTCCGGCGGCGGCGCTGCCGCTGGCCGTCGTGGACGTGCTGGACGGTGCGCCTTTCGTCCAGCCCGGCGGCGCCGAGGGCAGGGTGGAGGTCAACGGCGAGGCGTTGTCGGCTGCCCGGCGCCTGCGCGACGGCGACGAGATCGATGCGTACGGCACGCGCATCCGCGTGGCTCTGGCGGCGAATCAGCTGCGCCTCGATCTGGCGCTGGACGACAGTCGCTACGTCACGGCTCCACCCGTCGTCGAGGAGAGCGAGGCGGCGGAGGACGCGGAGGAGATCGCGCCGATCGCCTACCGGCGGCGGGAGATCGAGCAGCAGCGGGCCGAAGAGCGCCGCGGCATTCCCTGGTACGGCTGGGTCGGAGCCGCGCTGGCGGTGCTCGCCGCCATGGCGTGGCTGTTGTTCACCTCCACCTCGGTGCGGCTGGAGACCGTCCCCGCCGAGCCGGGCGGCATCGAGATCAGCGGCGGCTGGTTCCGCCTGCCGCTGGGCGATCGTTACCTGCTGCGCCCGGGGGTCTACACCGTGACCCTGGAGAGTGAGGGTTACCATCCGCTGGAGCGGCGCTTCGAGGTGGGCGACGAGGACAGCCTGACCCTGCAGCTCGAGCAGGAACGCATGCCCGGCCGGCTGGTAGTGGAGTCCGCGCCGGTCGCCGGCGCCGCGGTATTCATCGACGGCGAAGAGATCGGCAGGACGCCGCTGCCGCCGCGGGTGCTCGACCCCGGCGAGTACCGGGTGGAGGTACTCGCGGAGCGCTACCTGCCCTGGCAGGCCCGGCTCGAGGTGCCCGGCCTGGATCGCACCCAGCGGCTGACCGTCCAGCTGGTGCCGGCCTTCGCGCCGGTCACCGTCACCTCCAAACCAGCCGGCGCCACCGTGCTGGCGGGCGACGAGCCTCTCGGCGAGACGCCGGCCACGGTGGAGCTGCCCGAGGGCCGCAACGAGATTTCCCTGGTGCTGGAGGGCTACAAACCCTGGGAGGGTCGCGTCACGGCGTTCGCGGACACGCCCATGACCCTGCCGACCGTCGCACTGGAGAGGGCCGACGGGGTACTCCGCGTGATCAGCGAGCCGGCGGGCGCCAACGTGACGGTGGACGGCCGCTACCGGGGGCAGACGCCCGTGCGCATCTCGCTGGCGCCGGGCCGGCGTTATACGGTCGGCCTGTCCAAGGCGGGTTACCGCGCCTACAGTCGCAACGTGGTGCTGGAGGCCGCCCAGGGTGAGACGCTGCGGGTGGACCTGACCGCGCGCATCGGCGAGGTGCGATTCTCGGTGACGCCCGGCGACGCGGAGATCGTGGTGGACGGCCGCTCGGTGGGGCGGGGCGACACCCGGCTGGAACTGCCGGCCGAGCCCCAGGCGGTCATGGTGCGCCGTGAAGGCTACGAGAGCTGGCAGGGCGAGGTCACGCCGCGGCCCGGTTTCCCGCAGACCGTTAACATCCGGCTGCGCACGCTGGAGGAGGCGAGACTCGCATCCATCCCCCAGCGGATCACGACATCCCAGGGCGCCGCGCTGCGCTACGTCACGCCCGGTGAGTTCATGATGGGTGCGTCGCGCCGCGAGCCCGGCCGGCGCGCCAACGAGAACCTGCGCGGCGTCCGCCTCACGCAGCCGTTCTATATCGGCATCAACGAGGTCACCAACCGTGAGTTCCTGGCATTCCGGGAGGCACACGACTCGGGTGCGGACACGCATCCCGCGCTGGCCGGCGACAACAATCCCGTGGCCAGCGTCAGCTGGCAGGACGCGGCCGCCTTCTGCAACTGGCTGAGCAGGAAGGAAGGACTGACGCCGGTGTACGAGGAGAAGTTCGGCCAGTTGGTACCCATCCGCCCCCTGCCGGACGGCTACCGTCTGCCCACCGAGGCCGAGTGGGCCTGGGCGGCGCGCTACCAGGGCGGCGCCGGCAAACTGAAATACCCCTGGGGTCAGGAGATGCCGCCGCCGGAGGAGTCCGGCAATTACGCCGACCAGGCCGCGAAGGAGATCGTGCCGACCGTGCTGCCGCGCTACAGCGACGGCTTCGCGTCGACGGCCCCGGTCGGTACGTTCCCGGCGAGTGCGCTGGGCCTGTACGATATCGGTGGCAACGTGGCCGAGTGGACCAACGACCACTACGCCGTCTACACCGGCCCGGCCGACGACGTGGCGGTGGACCCGCTCGGCCCGGACAGCGGCACGCACCGGGTCATACGGGGCTCCAGCTGGCAGCACTCCGGCATTACCCAGCTCAGGCTGAGTTTCCGCGACTTCGGCACCGATCCGCGCACGGACGTGGGCTTCCGGCTGGTGCGCAACGCGCCGGAGTGAGAGCGGCGGAATAATTCGGCGTCCGCGCTGTCATACTCGTGGGTTCCGGGACAATGGAATCGGGGAACATGCCGATGACTTCGAGACGATGACTTCGACGATCGCACGTATGGCCGCCGCCATGGCGCTGGTCGTGGCTATTGCCATGACAATAACCGTCGCGGCGCCGCTCGCCGCCGGACCGTGGTTCGCGACCGCCGCGCTGGCTCAGGAGAGCGGGACGCCGGAGGGCGAGGACGATGCCGAAGGCCCTGCAGCGAACGGCGACGACGGGTCACCCACGACCGGCGGCGACGGCGCCGACGGCGAAGGCGCCACCGGTGATGCGGATGACGGCCTGACGGAAGAAGAGGAACGTCTCGCCGAGATCGTCGGCGCCGACGAGCAGGGTGCGAGCGGCGACTACGAACAGGAAGAGGACGACGACTTCGTGCCCACGCAGGAGGTTTCCTCGGACCAGTCAGTGAATTTCCCCGTGGATATCTGAGGGACCCATGCAGAAGAAGAACATCCCCTTCGAGTTCGTCTACCAGCTGTTCGCGCTGATCATCGTGATCATCGTGGTGCACACCTTCTATGTCTCGGTGGTGCGTCCGAACGCCGCGGAGGTGATCGTCGAGCAGAACCGGCTGGTGGAGGAAGACCCGGACTACGTGCGCGAGCGCTCCGTGTGGGTGCTGATCAAGGACTTCGAGCAGGAGGCCTGTTTCATCCTGATGTTCTGGGCCCTGGCCATCATGGGCTACAAGTCGGTGCGCATCCTGCGCGAGCGTTCCCTGCTGGAGGAGGAACTGGTGCCGGTGGCAGAAGGCATGCGCGTATTGCCGGAGGACACCCGGGATTACGCTCGCCAGATCCAGGCGCTGGGCGACGACCAGCGACGCATGCTGCTGCCCCGGGCCCTGTTGAACGCCCTGCAGCGCTTCAACTCCACCCACAACGTGCAGGACGTCGCCTCGAGCACCCACACCATCTGCGAGTCCGAGGCCGAGCGGCTGGACTCCGAGCTGGCGATGATCCGCTACATCTCCTGGGCCATCCCCTCCATAGGCTTCATCGGCACGGTGCGCGGCATCGGCGAGGCGCTGGCGCAGGCCGACCGGGCCGTGGAGGGGGACATCGCCGGCGTCACCCAGAGCCTGGGCGTGGCCTTCAACTCGACCTTCATCGCGCTGCTGCTCTCCATCGTGCTCATGTTCCTGGTGCACCAGGTGCAGCTCTTTCAGGAACGGCTGGTGTTCGACACCGAGAGCTACGTGGATCAGCAGCTGATACGCCACATGAAGTCCGACTGACGGAGACGGTTTGACGACGCTCGCGATATCCCTGAACGACGCCGCCGTGACGGCGGTGACCGGCTCGCGGCTGGTCTATCGTGAGCCGGGCTTCGCGCTGCTCGCCGACGCCGATCTGATCACCGGCCGGCGGGCAATGGGCGAGGCGCGCCGGCATCCGCGCAGCGTGGTGAGCCATTTCTGGCGCCACCTCGGTCTCGAGCCGGTGCAGGAGCTGAAATTCCGGCATCTGACGCCGGCGGACCTCGCCTCCCGGCAGCTGGAGGAGATCTGGCGCAGCGAGCGATCGGCGGTGGACAGCGTGGTGTTCGCGGTGCCCGCCTGGATGGAGCGCGAGAGCCTCGGCGTGCTGCTCGGCATCGCGAGCGAGCTGGAGGTGCCGGTGACCGCCCTGGTGGACTCCGCCGTGGCCTGTTCCCGCCGGGCTTACCCGGGCCGCTCGCTGCTGCACGTCGATCTCTCCCTGCACACCGCCACGGTCAGCCGCATCGCTCAGGAAGAGGGCGCTGCTACCGACCGTGTGGAGCTGGTGGACGCGGCCGGTCTGGCGGCCCTGCGCGATACCTGGGTGGCGGTGATCGCCGAGGCCTTCGTGCGCCAGAGCCGCTTCGACCCGCTGCACACGGCGGAGTCCGAACAGCTCCTCTACGACCGACTGGACGCCTGGCTGGAGACCGGACAGAGGAGCGGCGAGGTGCGCATGCAGCTCGAGTTCGGCGGCCATACCCACGAAGCCGAGCTGCCGCTGCTGACCTTCACCGAGGCCGTAAGCGGCATCTACCAGAGTCTCGCCGGCCACGTCCGCTCCCTCATCCGGGCCGCCGAGGCGCCGGCGCTGCAGTTCACCCGCCATACAGCCGCTCTGCCCGGCCTCGTGGACTTCCTCGTGGCCCGCGCCGGCGGCGAACCCTTCGTGCTGGAGGAGGCGGCGGCTGCGCGGGGCGCACTGGCCCGGGCGACGGCGGCGACGGCGGGACCCGGCCGGCTGACCCGGCGCCTGCCGTGGGACCAGAGTCCGGTGGAGGCGCCCGCCGCGCCCATCCGCGAGGCCGGGGAGTCGCCCAGCCATCTGCTGCATGGCCACCGTGCCTGGGCGCTGGACGGCGAGGGGCTGGCCATCGGCACCAGCCTCGGCGGCGAGCCGGGCATCACCCTGGATGCGGACACGGCCGGCGTCTCGCGCCGTCACTGCGTGCTGCGCCGGGACAACGGCCAGTGCATCGTGGAGGATCTCAGCCGCTACGGCACCTGGCTGAACGGCAGCCGCATCGACCGCTCGGCGGTACTGCAGGCCGGCGACAGTCTGCGGGTGGGCACGCCGGGCCAGGAGTTCCGGCTCATCCGGGTGGTGGAGAGCGATGACGCGTAAGCGGCGCAGGACGGAGGCCATCAGCCTGTCGTTCCTCGACATCATGAGCTGCGGCTTCGGCGCGGTGGTGCTGTTCTTCATGATCATCAACGCCACCGTCTCGCGTAACGCCGACACCGAGACGGCCGAGCTCATGAGCGAGACCAACCGTCTCGAGGAGCAGGTGCTCGAGGGCCGCAAGGACATGGTGAAGGTCCGCAACGTGCTCGAGGAGGCGGAAGCCGAGCGCGTGCGCGCGGAGGGCGAGGCCGAGCGGGTGCAGCGGGAGATCGAGCGCATCCGGGAGGAGCTGTCCGAGTACGAGGACACCACGCTGGCGCGCATCGAGCGCATCGAGAAGCTGCGCTCGGACATCGAGCAGCTGGAGGCGCAAAAGAAGCGGCTCGAGGCGGCGGCCGCGGAACGGGAAGCCGCGCTCGGCGATCAGGTGCGCGCCTTCCGCGGCGAGGGCGACCGGCAGTATCTCACCGGCCTGAAGGTGGGCGGCGACCGCGTCCTGGTGCTGGTGGACGCCTCGGCGAGCATGCTGGACAAGAAAGTGGTGAACGTCATCCGCCGGCGCAACATGGGCGACGAGGAGAAGCTGCGCGCGGCCAAATGGCGTCAGGCCATCGCCTCGGTGGACTGGATCACCACCCAGTTCCGGCCCGACGCCAGGTTCCAGATCTACACCTTCAATGACACGGCCGAGCCGGTGCTGGATGGCAGCGACGGCGTGTGGCTGGACGTGGGTGACGGCCTGAAGGTTGCCGAAGCCGTCCGGCGCCTGCGCATCACCGTGCCCCGGGGCGGCACGAACCTGCAGGGTGCCTATGAGGTCATCCGGAGAATGAACCCGCGGCCGGACAACGTCTTCCTGCTGGTGGACAGCCTGCCCACCCGCGGCAACAAGCCGCCGGCCCGGCGCACCATCTCCGGACCGCAGCGCCAGGCCCTGCATGCCCAGGCCGTACGGGAGGTGCCGAGCGGCGTGCCGATCAACATCATGCTGTTCCCGATGGAAGGCGATTACGCGGCACCCATCGAGTTCTGGAAGCTCGCCTACCGCACCCGCGGTTCGTTCATGAGTATCAGCAAGGACTGGCCCTAGATCATGGCGCGGCGTCGGAAAAGAGACGCGGAAGGCTTCAGTCTTTCGTTCCTGGATGCGATCAGCTGCGGCTTCGGCGCCGTGCTGCTCCTGCTCGTGCTCACCAAGATCTACGAGCCGCAGACCATCGAGCGCACCCAACAGGACCTGGAGGCACTGATCGCCCGGCTCGAGCAGGAGCTGTTCGACATCCGCGGCGAGACGGTCATCCTGAACCGGGAGCTGGAGGACACGAAGGAGCAGGTGTCCGAGTCGAAGGAGAAGCTCGCGCGGCTGTACGGGGATCTGTCACGGATCGAGGGCCGCTACGATGCCACCGCGGGCGACGTGAGCGTTCCCACCCTGGACGAGGGCGAGCTGCGGGCGGCCCGGCAGCGGCTTACCGAGGAGATGCGGCGGCTGAACGCCGACTACAGCCGGCCCGAGGACGCACCGGTCGGCGGCATCCCGGTGGACAGCGAATACATCATCTTCATCATCGACACTTCCGGCTCCATGCAGGAATTCAGCTGGAACCTGGCGCGGCGCAAGCTCACCGAGACCCTCGACCTGTATCCCCAGGTGAAGGGCATACAGATCATGAACGACAACGGCCGTTATATGTTCGAGAGCTTCGCGGGCAAGTGGATACCGGATACGCCGTCGCGCCGGCGGGCCATCCTCTCGGCCATGGCCAATTGGCGGCCCCTCAGCTTCTCCACGCCGGTAAACGGCATCCAGACCGCCATCCGCACCTTCGCCGCGCCGGACAAAAAGGTGAGCCTGTACGTCTTCGGCGACGAGTACACGGGGCAGTCGGTGGAAGGCGTCGCCGACGCCGTCGATCGACTCAACCCGGAGGGAGCGGACGGCCAGCGCCTGGTGCGCATTCACGCCGTCGGCTTCCCGTATCGCTTCGGCGGCCCGGGCAACATCCAGAATTCCACCATCCAGTTCGCCGCGCTCATGCGCGAACTCACCCACCGCAACGGCGGCACCTTCGTCGCGCTGGTCGACGACAACCGCTGAGGCACGCCGCCACAATTCGTCATTTTTCGTCCTCATCCGTCACGGGTGTTCCACGGCGGCGCCCGGCCGCGGCGCTTCAATGGCAACCGTAGCCAACGGACGCGGCCATCGCCGCAGGAGAATGACGACATGAAGACGAATGCCATGAGCAAATCCCTGGTCCTGATCACGGGTCTCGCGCTCGGCGTCACCGCCTCGGTGCAGCCGGTATCGGCCGCCGAGGCGTCCCGCCAGGAGACCATCGGTTTCGGTACCGGCGCCGTCGTGGGTGCCGCCGCGGGCGGCCCGGTCGGATTCCTGGTGGGCGCAGCGCTGGGCGCGAAGCTGGGCGACATGTACCACGAGAAGGACGCGCGCAACGAAGTCCTGAGCGGCGAGCTGACGGCCGCGCGGCAGCGTCTCGACCGGATGGAGGCCGAACTGGCTGCCGCCGACGGCGACCTGAGGCAAGTCGGCGCGGAGCTGCAGGCGCTGGTCGCCAGCGGTGCCCCCGAGATGCTGGAGCTGCTGAAGACGGGCATCGAGATGGACCTGTTGTTCCGCACCGAGGCCGACGCGCTGAATGCCGAGACGGCGGACCGGGTGGGCGAACTGGCCCGGGTGCTCGCGGCGCTGCCCTCGGTGCAGATCAGGCTGGACGCGTGGGCCGATCCGCGCGGCGAGGAGGATTACAACCAGTCCCTGTCTGAACGCCGGGCCGAGCACGTCGTGAGTCTGCTCACCGCCGGCGGCATCCCCGCCTCCCGGGTCACGGCCAATGCCCATGGCGAGGCCGGCGGCGAGGAGAGCGACCCGGATCGCAACGCCCTGGAGCGGCGGGTCAGCCTGACGCTGTACGTGCCGGAGGAGGGGGCGCAGCGGGTGGCGGAGACGCGCTGAGACACTGAAGCCGAACCGGCCATGGGGCGAGACGAGGCGGCTGCCGTCCCCGGCAGCCGCCTCTGTTTGCCGACAGGCCTACAAGCGCCGCGACTCGCTCTTGTGACCCGTCCACTTCGGCAGGTCGTCGTCCACGTCCACCACCCGCATGCCGTAGAAGATGTGACAGGTCGGCCGGAACGCGTCCGGTATCCGCCGGGGCCGGCCGAAGTCGAACAGCTCGGGGAACGCGAGCCACATCCGCCGCCCCTCGTCGGCGATCGGCGTGCCGCAGCGGCCGCAGGAGACCTTGCAGGGCAGGATGCGCTCCGCCCGTCCCGGGCCGCTCGCGTAGAAGCGCAGGCAATCGATCCCCGCCGTTATGCGCACGTCCCGCTTGTGGAATATCGCCGCCCACTGCATGGGTGCGCCGTGCAGCACCTGGCAGTCCCGGCAGTGGCAGAGCTTGGCATCCACCGGCTGGGCTCGGACCTCGTAGCGCACGGCGCCGCAGTGGCAACGGGCCGTGTACTTCGCCTCGAACGCGGGGTCCCGGGGCGAGGCATAGTCCGGGCCGAGTTCGGCCGCTCCGACAGGCTCGCCGGTTGGCGATCCGCTGTTGTCCCGATCCGGCATTGTTCGATCCGCTGACAGTGGCTTCCCGGAGGATGCTAGCGGAACGACACGCGGCACGATACGGTCTGGTTTCCGGGTGTGTGCTGGCGGCCCGCTGCGGCCGGGCAGGGCGGTGCCCGGCAATGTCATTGGAGGAAGAACGATGCCTGTCGATGTCCGCTGCCGTATGCGTGCGATCAGCAGTCGGTTTCTGCTCGGCGGGCTGCTCCTGGCCGTCGCCGGCGGCGCGCCGGCGAGCGACCGGCAGGACTGGGTCGACGAGCAGGTGGCGTCCGGCGCCGCGCTCGCCATCGTGGTGGGCGAGCGTCGGGGCGGCGCGACCCGGCATTACGCGGGAGGCAGCATTTCGCCGGCGGACACGGCACCGGCTGCGGGGCCCGACACGCAGTTCCAGATCGGCTCCGTCACCAAGGCCTTTACCCACCTGCTGCTGGCGGAGATGATCGCGACAGGCGACGTCGATTACGACACGACGCTCGGCGAACTCCTGGGTGAACGGGGAACGGGGATCGAGTTCGCCAATGCGGCCGTGGCGGAGACCACGCTGCTCGAACTGGCGACCCATACCAGCGGGCTGCCCCGGCTGCCTGCCAACCTGACGCCGGCGGATGCTGCCGACCCCTACCGGAGCTACGGGGAGGCGGCATTGCTGGCCGGGCTTGCCGCGGCCCGGCAAAAACAACCGCTGGGCGACCACTATGCCTACTCGAACTTCGGCGCCGGTCTGCTCGGCTGGCTGCTGGGCCGGGTGGAGGGCAGCGGCTACGAGGCGGCGTTGCGCGAGAGGGTCCTGAATCCCCTCGGGCTGGACTCGACCACTTTCGAACCGGCCGGCGATGCAGCGACGGGGTACCGCTCGGGTGAGCCCGCACCCGCGTGGAGTTTCGACGCGCTCGCCGCTGCCGGTGCCCTGTGGTCGACTTCCACCGACCTCATGCGACTGACCCGCTGGTATCTGGACTCCGCCGTAACCGGCCTCCGTCACGATCCGGCGGCGGACCTGGAGATCGTTGTCGAACGGGCGGGGCCTTACCGGCTGACCCGGGTGTGGCACATGGCGGCCAGCGCCAAAGGGCCGGTCTATTGGCACAGCGGCCGCACCGGCGGCTACGGTGCATTCCTGGGCTTTCGTCCGGCGACCGGCGAAGCCGTGACCATCCTCGTGAGCGGCGATACGGACCCGACCGCCGCGGGACTGGAGTGGCTGGGCGGCGAACCGCGGCCGGCGGACGCGCCGGCGCCGGACACGACCGTGACCGGGCAGTACCGGGTCACCCCGCAGTTCGGCATCGGCGTCTTCGCGTCCGGCGGCCGGCTGCTGGCCCAGGCGAGCGGGCAGCCGCCGCTGTCCCTGACGCCGCTGGGTGACGACTGGTACGCCATCGACGTGGCGGATGCCAGTGTGCACTTCGTGCGCGGCGAGGGTGGCACGGCGGCGGTGGCGCTGGAACTCGTGCAGAACGGTGTCGTGCAGCGAGCCGAGAAGGTAGCCGAACAGGCGGCAACCGCCGGTCGCACCGAGAAGGCGCTGCCCCGGGAGGCCCTGGTGGAATACACGGGCGAGTACGCCATCAGCGAGTCGGCGCGCTTCACCATCCGCCTCGGCGACGAGGGCCTCGAGGTGCGCCTGACGGGTCAGCCCTTCCTGCCCGTCTATCCCGGCGGGGACGACCGGTTCTTCTACAGGGCGGTGGATGCCGATCTGTTGTTCGAGCGGGATGCTGACGGGCGCGTGGACGCGCTGGTGCTTCATCAGGGCCCCATCCGGCAGCGGGCGGAGAGAGTAGACCGGTGAACAGTCTGGCGCCCCGGCCAACGCTGCGGACACCGCGTCTCGTGCTGCGTCCCTTCGACCTGTCCGACGCCGCCGACGTGCAGCGGCTCGCCGGCGACCGCGCCATCGCCGACACCACCCTGAACATCCCGCATCCCTACGAGGACGGTCTGGCGGAGGCGTGGATAGAGACTCACGCCCGCGAGTACGCGGAGGGGCGGCTGGTGAATTTCGCGATCACGCTGTCGCTTGACGGGGCGCTGATCGGCTCGATCGGCCTCAAACTGGATGGGGAGGCGTCCGGTGGTGGCGAACTTGGCTACTGGGTGGGCGTGCCCTGGTGGAATCGCGGCTACTGCACGGAGGCGGCGGCGGCCGTGCTGGACTACGGCTTCCGTGTCCTCGAACTGGATCGGATACACGCCCACCATCTGCTCCGTAATCCGGCTTCCGGGCGGGTGATGGAGAAGATCGGCATGCGTGCCGAAGGCGTGGCTCGCGAGGCGTTGCACAAGGAGGGCGAGCGCGAGGATATCGCGCTCTACGGCATCCTGCGGCGGTACTGGCTGCGGAGCACTCCGCCCGGCTGAGCGCGGGCCTCGAATGCGGCCGGCACGCAGGTTATATTGCACGGTCCGACGATTGGGGAAGAGACGATGACGGCACTGGCGGAGAGACATTGCAGACCCTGCGAGGGCGGCGTGGAGCCGCTGAGCACGGAGCAGGCGCAGGCGCTGATGAAGGGGCTGGAGCCCGAATGGAATCTGTCCGGCGACGGCAAGTCCATCAGCCGCGACTTCGAGTTCACGGGGTTCGCGCGCACCATCGCATTCACCAATGCCGTGGCGTGGGTGGCGACGGTGGAGGGCCATCACCCCGTGATGGAGGTGAGCTACGGCCGCTGCCTGGTGCGCTACACGACCCACGCCATCGACGGGCTGTCGGACAACGACTTCATCTGCGCAGCCAAGATCGACCGCCTGGCCGCGGGCGCGTGAGTGGCGCTAGTCCTTCGGCGGCAGCGGGAAGAACGCGCTGGTGCGCCGCACGTATTCCTCGTACTTCGGCTTGGTCTTCTTCAGCGAGCGCTCCAGCAGGCTCACGCCGCTGACCTTCAGCAGCAGCCAGGTCATGGCGATGGGGGCGTAGACCGTCCACAGGCCCACCGGATTCTCGCAGGCGATGACGAACAGGCCCCACCACAGGCACGCGTTGCCGAAGTAGTTCGGATGCCGGGTATAACGCCACAGCCCCCGGTCCATCACCTGACCCTCGTTGGCGGGGTCGGCCTTGAAGCGGGCCAGCTGCCAGTCCCCGACCGCCTCGAACAGGAAGCCGATCAGCCACAGGGCCGCGCCGATGGCGGCGACGATGCCGAGGTCTGCCGGCCGGTCGTAGATCTGGCCCACCTGCACGGGCATGGAAATCAGCCACATCAGCACGCCCTGCAGCAGGAACACCTTGAACAGGCTGGCGGTGACGAAGTTGCCGCCGGCGGCCTCGGTCTTCTCCCGCATCCGGCGGTAGCGGGGATCTTCGCCGTGGCCGATATTGCGCCAGGCGAGGTACAGCCCGAGCCGCGCCGCCCAGATGACGGTGAGCGCCGTCAGCAGGTTCTGTCGTGCGGGCGCGCCGTCGGCCAGGAGCCAGGCGACCACGGCGATGACGCCGAAGCCCGGGCCCCAGAAAATGTCCACGATGCTGGCGTTCTTCAGCGGTATGCTGAGCAGCCACAGGATGAATACGCAGACGAGGGTGACGATGAGGGTCGTGCCGAGGACGAGTGCCAGTTCCTGCATGAATGACGGCTCCTTGGTGCCGGGACGAGCGGGTTTCCCGGCGGTTGTTCGTATCGCTATTCGTATGGCTTTTCGTATAGCGGCTGCCGCCGGACGCAGCGTGCAGCGTAGCAGTTTCCGTGCGGGCGCGCGCCGGCAGGCGGCGTCATGACGGCAGAGCGCGAGCCGGATCTGGCGGCCATCGAGGCCGCCGCCGCACGCATCGCGGGCATCGCGTTGCAGACGCCCCTGCTGGAATCGCCGGCACTGAACGAGCGGGCCGGCGGGCGCGTGCTGCTGAAACCGGAGTGTCTGCAGCGCACGGGGTCGTTCAAGATCCGCGGCGCCTACAACTGCCTGGCGCAGATCCCGCCGCAGGCGCGGCAGCGCGGGGTGGTGGCCTGGTCTTCGGGCAACCATGCCCAGGGCGTGGCGGAGGCGGCCCGGCTGCTCGGCATGCGGGCCATCATCGTCATGCCGGAGGACGCGCCGCAACGCAAGGTGGAGGCGACGCGGCGCCTCGGCGCGGAGATCCGCTCCTACGACCGCTACAGGGAGGACCGGGAGGCCATCGGCCGCGCGATCGCCGAAGAGCGCGGCGCGACGCTGGTCCCCTCCTACGACCACTACGCTGTGATTGCCGGCCAGGGCACGGTGGGACTCGAGATCTGTCGCCAGGCCCGGCAGCTCGGCGCCATGCCGGACCGCATCCTGGTGTGCTGCGGCGGAGGGGGCCTGAGCGCCGGCATCGCGCTGGCGGCCGAGTCCCTGGCGCCGGCGGCGGAAATCTGGGCCGTCGAGCCCGCCGCGTTCGACGACACGGCGCGTTCGCTCGCCAGCGGCCGGCGGGAGAGTGTCTCGCCGCAAGCGCGGTCGATCTGCGATGCCCTGCTCACGCCCTCGCCGGGCCGCCTGACCTTCCCGGTGTTGCAGCGCCGGCTCGCGGGCGCCCTCACGGTCACGGACGAGGAGGCCGTCGCCGCCATGCGCCACGCCTTCGAGGAACTGCACCTGGTGCTGGAGCCCGGCGGTGCCGTGGCGCTCGCGGCATTGCTGACGGGCAAGGTCGCGAGCACCGGCACCACCGCGGTGGTGCTCTCCGGCGGCAACGTGGCTGCGGGTGATTTCTGCCGGCTCACAGCCGATGGCGCGGAGCCGGCGTGCTAAGCTTGAGCCGCCCGCGGGGGAGCGGTCCGGCGGGCATTGCGGGAACAGCGAGAAGGAGAACAGGAATGCACGTGAGCCCGGGAACGATGCCTGCAAACGCCGATGTGAAGGCGAAGCCTATGGCTATGGCCATGGCGGCTGCCATGCTGCTCTGCCTGACGGCGGCGCCCGTCGCGCAGTCGGCCGAGATCGATCTGTCCACCGGCGAGGGCGCGGTAGCCGCCCAGCGCAAGATCATGTGTTCGCTCGAGGACGAGAAGCCCGTGTACTACTGGTGGCACGGCCGCGCCTACAGCCGCGTGCCCGGCGAGGCGGACAAGCTGCTGTTCCTGGTGGAGGGCATGAACGTGCGTCAGTGCGGCACGATCACGGACCCCGACCGGGGCGAGGGCTACCGGCTGGTGAGCCGCGAGATCCTGCTCTACAAGGACCCGGAGACGGGCGAAGTACTGAAGGAATGGGAGAACCCCTGGACCGGCGAGACCGTGGAAGTGGTGCACGTCACCAACGATCCGGTGAACGGCCGGCCCACCTTCGAGCGCACCGCCGACGGCGAGCCCTACCAGG